>DATMZZ010000401.1:0-11889 GCA_035573175.1 Allostellaceae bacterium | reverse complement strand
CCGACGACACCGAGGCGATCAAGCTCAATGCCGATGACGAACAGGCCTTCGTCGATCGCGCGACGACCTATGCTTATTCCGGCCATGTCGAAGCGGCGCTCGCCGATCTTGCTACCGCGATCGGCCTGAAGCCGACGGATGTCACGGCGCTGATCGATCGCGGCGCGATCTACGCAGCACAGCATGATTACGCGCGCGCGCTCGCCGACCTCAACGCAGCGCTCAAAGCCGAGCCCGACAATCTCGGCGCCATGCTCAATCGCGCCGCCGCCTATCACGGGCTCGGCGACAACGACAAGGCGATCGCCGATCTCGATGCGGTCATTCGCCTACGGCCCAATCTCGCCGGCGCTTATTACGATCGCGGTAATGCCTGGCGCGATAAAGGCAGCATCGCGCGCGCTATCGTCGATTACAGCACCGCGATCAAGCTCAAGACGGATTACGGGGACGCCTATAACAATCGCGGCACGGCCTATCAGCTCGAAG
The DNA here is from genome assembly GCA_035573175.1 of Allostellaceae bacterium. Lineage (GTDB taxonomy): Bacteria > Pseudomonadota > Alphaproteobacteria > ATCC43930 > CGMCC-115725 > CAIKMD01. The sequence goes on along the minus strand of DATMZZ010000401.1, from coordinate 11,400 downwards.
GACAATATCCGAAAGCGCTCGCCGATTTCGCGATCGCGATCCGTCTCGCGCCGAACGATCCCAGCGCGTACTACAATCGTGCCAAGGTCTATCGCGATCTCGGCCAATATGACAACGCGGTGGCCGATTACGATTCCCTGCTGTTCCTCTCGCCGAATTTTCCCGGTGGTTATAACGGGCGCGCTTACGCGAATTTCGCGGCCGGACGCTTCGCTGCAAGTGGCAACGACCTGAAGCGCAGCCTTGGCCTCGATCCAAGACAGATTTATTCGGTTCTCTGGCTGCATCTCGCCAGACTACGCTTACGCCAGTTCGATGGCGACGAATTCGCCGCCAATCTGGCCCATGTCCAGGCACAAGGCTGGCCGCAGCCGATCGCGGCTTTCCTGACGCGCAAGCTCAGCGGCGCGGAATTGCTGATGGCGGCACAGCTCGGCGATGCGAAAACCCGCCCCGATCGCTTATGCGATGCGAATTTCTTTCTCGGCGAAGATGCCATCGCCGCGGGTCAGGCGCGCAATGCGCGGCGCTATTTCTTCGCCGCGCACAAGCTGTGTCCGATCTCGTCGCCTTCTTATACGGGAACGGTTGCCGAGTTGCGGCGGCGTTAAGGCGCCGGCTCTCACACCGCGCGGGCAGCCAGGCGAAAAGCGCGCCACTGATGCTCGTCGCCTGTGCTGCCTGCCTGTCTTATGCGACGCTAGCCTTGCGACTTGTCACGCTTGGGCGGATTCGTCTGCTGCCGGAGCGCGGCGTCTTGCATCTTCTTTTTTATTCTCTGCCATACGAGGGATTCGCGTATCTCGGAGGTTCAGTGCACTCCCCCATTGCCACTGGGCATGATAATCGACCCCCAACCAGGCAGCGGGAAGCCGCGCGCGTCGCGCACCTGATCCGTCCAATCATAGCTGCCGCTGTTGATGACCGGACCTCGTGGTGGAGAATTCTCGCACCCGACCAGCAGCAAGGCATAAGCCAGTAGAAGCGTTGTACGAAGCATCATCGCGGGACTCTTCATGTCGAGAGATGAGACAAAGACAGCGGCGATGCGAATGGCTTGTCGCCGCCGACCATTGCGGCTGTCTCTTAATCTTATAATCTTCCAATCCGCTGAGCTTACGCCTGTTCCCTGCGAGCAGCTCCAAGAAACATCTTTGCGAATTGCCGGCGCGCTACTGCGGCCGCTTGGCGGATAAAGATTTTCACCTCCATGAACGCCACCGTCGTGCTCGTTACGGCAAAGCTGAAGTTACGTCGGCCGTTAATACTGTTGCTGAACTGCATCATTACTGATGTTTCATGCTTCGTGACGCGATGACGCATTGAGCCTGATCCCGCGCTTCTTTATAGAAAGAGGCACGGAGACTTCGGGGGTTTCCTTGCATACTGTTACACAGATGGCCGCGCTCCGCGCCGCAGCTCAAGCTATGGCTGCGATCACTTATGGCGCAGAGCTGAGCAAACTGTCGCTCGATGGCATCGAGGTGCTCGGCGCCGAAGCACGCGGCGGCGACATTCTCGGCGATATTTCCGTATGGGTTTCGGGCGTCGCCGCGATCGATCGCTTCCGCTTCGGCAGCCCGGCGGGTTCGGGTTGGACGGTCGACTTCCATTACGACGACGATCAGCGCCATGATCTCGCTGCCGCGGCCAAGCTCGCGACGGATGCCGATCCGAAGGGTGAGCGCGATCTGCTTTACACGGCTTGGGTCTGGGCGACGGATCTGATGGCGGACGAAGCCGCTTGGGCGGCGATCGAGGGGATGGCGCGGTTGATCGAGATCGCCGCGCCGCCGGTCGAGGAATAAATAAAGGTCCCGGCGCTTAAGCCGATTTGCGCGTCAGCGCTTCGTTTTCCGCTGCGAGGATGAGCTCCTCGCTCTCCACCCGACCGGCCGGTATCTGTTCCCAGATCGCGGCGATGCGCGCTTTGAGATCGCGCGCCAGCGGATCGACATCGCCCGGCTTCAAGACGCTGAGATGCGTGCCTTTCAGCTTCACGACCGTCGAGCGCGGCGCGAGCGCGCGCCACACGCGGCCGACTTGCGGCAGCCGTAGCAGCGGCTTCTTCGCCGCCTCGTAAGCGACCACCGTGCCAGCATAGGTCTTCGGCTTATACGCAAAGAGCGCCGAGTAGAGCCGCGTCATGAAGGCTTTCTCGACCGCGGGATAGTGCGAGACATCCATGAAAGCGTCGAGCGTATCGGCGCCGCCATCCTTGTTGCCGCGCCAATTCGGCCGCATCTGCAGCATCGCGCGGGCAACGCCGCGCTTCATCAGCGCGCGCAGCGAGCCTTTGCTGAAGATCACATCGTTGAGCACCCAGTTCACCGAATTGAGCGCCCATTCGCCCATATAGAGCGGATGCCATGACGGCAGGCCGTGGCCGGTATTCTCCGGTATCGCATCGATCGCGGCGAAGAGGCTGACGACGCGGCCGCGCGCGCGCAGGCGCTGCGCGACCTCGAGGCCAATGATGACGCCTGCCGACCAGCCGCCGAGGAAGAAGCGGCCCTTCGGCTGAAACTTGATCAGCGCGTCGGCGTAGAACTCCGCCAGCGTTTCGACCGAGCTGCCGAAGCTCGTATCCTCGAACTTCGCCGGCGGCGCTTGGATGCCGAAGAAGCGCACATCCGGCAGGCGCTCGGCGAGGTGAATGAAATCCGTGCCGCCGGCGCCCGACAGCGAATGGATGCAATAGAAAGCCGGCGTCGACTCATCGCCGGCCTGTGCCGCGTCGGTGATCGGCAGGATTACCGTATTCGTGCCGCGCGCGATGCGTCCGAAGAGCGCTGCGAGGCCGCGATTATTGTCTTTCGGTGCGGGTTGCGTGGCGACGACGCTAGGCAAGGGCGGGCTCCCGCGGCTTGGCGCGCTCGAGAAGATCGAGACGCGCCTTTTCGAGCGCCGCAATCGCGATGGCGATATCGGCGCCCGATGTCTCGCCATGCGTCACGCAAGCGCGTACGACATCGCGGCCGGCGAATTTCGCCGCCGAGAGCCAGGCGCTTCCGTCGCGCAATACGTGCGCTACGATATCGCGGACCGGCGGCGATCCGTCCGGCGGCGCGAGGCAGACGACGGCGAGTTTCGGCTCGTTGACGACATTCCAGCCGCGGAGGATCGCGCGGCCCGCCAGCTCATGCGCCAGATCGACGGAATGCTCGACATGCGCGGCATGCGCTGCCCAGCCGCCGGCTGCGAGCGACAGGAACAACCGGAGCCCCGTGAACCGGCGCGACCATTGCGCGCTTGTCATATAGGGATCGAGCTCGGCCGCTTGCGACGGCATGAAGGTCGTCGCGACGGCGAAGGCATTCGCCAGCGCCTCGGCATGGCGCGTCAGGAACATGCCGCTGCCCATCGTCGTCGCGAACCATTTATGCGCGTCGATGGTGATCGAATCCGCGGCCTCGATACCGGCGAGCAGCGGGCGCAGCCGGTCCGAAGCGATCGCGCCGCCGGCCCAGGCGGCATCGACATGGAACCACAACCCTTCGCGCTGCGCGATCATGGCGCAAGGCGTCACCGGATCGATCATACCGGCGGCGGTCGTGCCCGCGGTCGCGACGACCATCACCGGCATGCTGCCGGCGCGCCGATCGGTGGCAATTGTCGCGGCGAGCGCATCGCTGCGCATCCGGCCCATGTTGTCGGTCGGGATGAAATGTACCGCGTCGCGGCCGATGCCGCTCATATGCGCGAGCTTCACCCAGGCGAGATGGCAATCCTCCGACACATAGAAGACCGGCGCGCCGCGGAAGGCGCGGCTGCCTCGCGTGGCAAAGCCGGGCTCGGCGCGCGTCAGCGCGCAGATCAGCGCCGTGCCGTTGGCTTCCGAGCCGCCCGAGGTGAAATGCCCGACCGATTGGACCGGCAAGCCGGCGCGGCGCGCGACCCCGCGAATCACATGCGCTTCGATCGCGACCGCGACCGGTGAGGTCGTCTGGCTCGCGAGCTGCGGGTTGAAGCTCGCGCTGATGCGGTCGGCGCATTGCGCGGGGAAGCTCGGCGCTGGATTGAAGAGGCCGAGATAGCGCGGATGCGTCATATGGGTGACGCCGTGCTCGAGCTGCGCGACGGTCCAGGCCATCAACTCCTCGAACGGCACCGGCTGCGCGAAATCGAAGGCGGCGAGCTCATCGGCAAAACGAGTGCGGTCGAAGCGCGGCGGCACGGGGCCGTCGCCGACGCGCAGCTCGGCTTCGGCGAGCAACGCGGTGAGCGCCTCGCCCCAGCCGCGGCGCTGCTCGGGCGAAGGGAAGAGTATGGTGTTGCTCATGCGGCACCACGCTGTTCTTCGAGGACGAGCGGTGCGCTCGCCTCACTCCGCTCTTTTTCTTCAGCGAGGATGCCGAGCCAATTCGCATAGAGCTGCGCTGCTGGCGTCTCGCAGGCCGGGATCGCCGCGGCGGCGAAGACGGCATAGATCGCGGCGAGCAAACGCGGGCTGCGCGAGCGCTCGGCTTGAGCGCGCAGCTTATCCAATTCACGCGCCGTCTTGCGGTCGAAGTAATTCTCCGGCAGTTCGGGATAGGTCGCCGATTCGCCGGTCAAGTAGCGGCGGACGTCGCGGCGATATTCGCGGAAAAGGCTGTCCGGCGCGTATTCGGGATGGCCTTGCAGGAAGAGGAACAGGCTGCCGCCGACCTGCTTCACGAAGCTGTCGGCGCCGACGCGTGGCGAATGCGAGAGGATCTGATAGCCGGCGCCTCTGAGCGCGAGTTCCTCGACAGCGTTGTGGCGCGAATGCGGCACCGGCCAGCGCGGCGGGAAGCCTTGGAGCAGCGGATGGGCGGACGCCGCCTCGCATTCATAGATGCCGGAGAGCTTTTGCGGCGTGCGGCTGCGCGCAATCTGGTCGAGGCGGAACACCGCCGCATGCGCCGCCATGCAGGACCAGACGGCCCCGAGCGTATGATCGGCGGCCCAATCGACCAGCCGCGCCAAAGCGGGCCAGAGCGGCTCATCGAGCATCGATTTGCGCCGCGGCTCGTCGCCGGTGACGAGGAGCGCGTCGGGTTGAAGCTGCCGCAGCACATGCAGCGTCTCTTCCGCGCGCGCCGGATCGTTCTCGGCGACGAAGAATTTGATGTTCAGGCCGCGCGCCGTCGCGGCGGCGGTGAGCAGATCCATGAACTGCTCTTCCGTCGCCTTCTTCGCGGCCGCCGGCATGTTGTTGACGAGGCCGATCAGCAGCCCGCCACCACCGCCGTTGCGCAAATCATCACCCATTGCGGTGCTCAGCCGGCCGCGACGCGCGCGGGCGCCTCAGCGGCGGCGGCGGCGAGGGCCTGATCGATATCGGCGAGGATGTCGTCGATATGCTCGATGCCGACGCTCAGCCGGATAGTCTCGGGCGTGATGCCAGCCTTGCGCTGCTGCTCCGGAGTCATCTGGCGATGCGTCGTCGAGGCCGGATGGCAGGCGACCGATTTCGCATCGCCCAGATTGACCAGCCGCTTCACCAGTTGCAGCGCGTCATAGAACCGCGCGCCGGCCTCGGCGCCACCGCGGATGCCGAATGTCAGCAGCGAGCAAGCCTGGCCGCGCAGATATTTCTGTGCCAGCGCGTAATAGGGGCTGTCGGACGAGCCGGCATAGGAGACCCAGGCGACGCGCGGATCACAGGCCAACGTCTCAGCGACCCGCCGGGCGTTCGCAACGTGCCGCTCGACGCGCAGCGCCACGGTCTCGACGCCTTGCAGCAGCAGGAACGCGCTCAGCGGCGACAGCGCGGCGCCGGTGGTGCGCAGGCAGTAGTTGCGGACGCGCTCGATATAGGCGGTCGGGCCGAAATGCTCGACATAGACCAGCCCATGATAGGAATGATCCGGCTGGTTGAGCATCGGGAAGCGTTCGGTGGAGCGATCCCACGGGAAGCTGCCGCTATCGACGATCACGCCGCCCAAGGTCGTGCCGTGGCCGCCCAAGAATTTCGTCATCGATTCGACGACGACATCGGCGCCGAATTCGATCGGCCGCAGCAGCACCGGCGAGGCAACGGTATTGTCGACGATCAGCGGCACGCCCTGCGCATGCGCGACCGCGGCCAAAGCCTCGATGTCGCAGATATTGCCGGCGGGATTGCCGACGGTTTCGCAGAAGACCGCGATCGTGTTCTCGTCGATCAGCTTGCCGATATCGGCGGCCTGATCCGACGCGGCGAAGCGCGCCGTGACGCCCATGCGCGGCAGAACATGCGAGAACAGCGTGTGCGTCGTACCGTAAAGCTGCGGCACCGACACGATGTTGCGGCCGGCATCGGCGATGCCGAGGATCGCGTTGTGCAGCGCAGCCTGGCCGGAAGCGAGGCAAAGCGCGCCGGCGCCGCCATGCAGCGCCGCGAGCCGCCGCTCGAGCACGGCGGTTGTCGGATTGCTGATCCGGCTATAGCGAAAGCCTTCCGCTTCGAGATCGAAGAGCGCAGCGGCATGCGCCGCGCTGTCGAATTCGTAGGCGACGGTTTGGTAAATGGGAACGGCGACCGCCCGAACAGGCGCGTCGGCGTCGTAACCCGCGTGAATGGCGAGCGTTTCTGTCCGCATCGTCCGGCATTAGGGAATGCCGGGCGTTACCAGCGGTCTAAAATTATCTCGCATTTTAGATAAGTCGCATCAGCCGAGATCGCGCGCATTACACCGAATATTTAGGGATTGGCTGGCACGCTCCACCGACTTGGGACGCATAAGGGCGCATCGCAATGACGCCCGTCTTTTTGTTGGAGAGGCAGCGGCAATGGATGGCACTTCGCGCGGCGGCGATTTTCGCTTTAAGCGGGTGATCGGCGAGATTTGCGACCTCAACTGGTCGGGTCTCGATGAGGCAGGCGTGATCGACGCGGCCTGGGCCTATTATTTCTTCTCGGTCCAGTTCCAGGAAAATATGGAAGTGGCGCGGGCGCTCTATCCCGACGATCCGAAGCTGCAGGACCTCGAGAGCGAGGAATCGTACACGGACAATCTCTCGCCCTGGCCCGGCGTTGCCGCCGAGGGCGAGAAGATGAATCACTGCGAATTCATGCGCCGCGTGCTCGAATTGGCGCCAATCGCCGAAGACAAGCGCTATCGCTTCGTGGCGGCGGGTGCGCGCTATCTCGAGCGGGTGCGCGGGATGGAGCCGCAAATCCGCGCGCTCAGCATCGCCAGCTATGAGGATGGCGGCCTCGAGCGCGTCTTCGGCGCGATGCTGAAATCGCCGCCGGCGGAGAACCCGATCGTCGATGGCTTCCGCTATTTCCTCTTCGCGCATATCCAATTCGACAGCGACCCGAATGGCGGTCATGGCGCGATGACGCGCCACCTGGCGCCGGACGACCGCGTGTTGCCGCTGTGGAGCGCGTTCTACGACCTGCTCGTCGGCTTCGTCCCGGCGCTCGCCGTGCCGGAAGAGCCGGCTCAGTCCCGCGTCGCCTAAAGAGAATAAGAGAAAGCCCCCATGACTATTCCCGCGACCATTCGCACCACGGTTCTCGACACGATCACCGAGATCGGCCAACAGCACGAGCGCCGCCTCCCGGCGCTATCCGACGATTTGCCGCTCCTCGATTCCGGCCTCGATTCGCTGTGCATCGCCGTGCTGGTGGCACGGCTTGATGATCGCCTCGGCGTCGATCCTTTCGCGGAAGCCATCGACAGCTTCCCGGTGACGGTTGGCGATTTCATCGCGCTCTATGAGAATGCCGCAGCTTGAGCCGCACACGCTCTGGCATCTGACGAAGACGGCCGGGTCAGAGTCCGGCCGCTTCATCGCCGATTCCGCTGGCAGCACCGCGCTCGGCGATCTCCTCTCGCTCGGCACGATCGCCTCGCCGCTCGCGCGTTTCCGCGGCAAGTCGCTGCTCGTCTGGTGCAAGCGCCAGCGCGCCGTGGTCGAGACGCTGCTCCAGCTCGACGGCATTGCCGCGCGGCTGGTGGTGTGTCCGACAGATTTCGACCTGGCGCATCTCGCCCCGGTCATCGCCGAAGCCGAGATCGACGCGATCGTCACCGACAGCACCGCACTCGCCGAGCAGGCGCGCGATGCCAAGCCGATCGTCTTCGTCGAGAGCGAAGCGCGCTACGCGCTCGACCCGGCGGAGGATCGCAGCCTCGCCACCGAATGGGTGCTCTTCACCTCGGGCACCAGCGATCGGCCGAAACTGGTCGCGCATACCCTCGCCAGCCTCACCGGTCCGGTCGGCGATTTCCATGGCCGCGCGCAAGGTGCGGTGTGGAGCACCTTCTACGATATCCGCCGTTATGGCGGGATGCAGATCCTGTTGCGCGCGCTGGTCGGCGGCGCCTCGCTGGTGCTCTCGCAAGCCGGCGAGCCGGTCGCCGCTTTCCTCGATCGCGCCGGTTCATGTGGGGTCACGCATATTTCCGGAACGCCCTCGCATTGGCGCCGCGCGCTGATGAGTGGCGCCGCGCATCGCTTCGCGCCGCGCTACGTGCGGCTGTCGGGCGAGATCGCGGATCAGGCGATCCTCGATCACCTCGCCGCCTCTTTTCCGAACGCTTCTGTCGCGCATGCTTTCGCCTCGACCGAGGCCGGTCTCGCTTTCGAGGTGAATGACGGCCGCGCCGGATTCCCGGCATCCATCGTCGAAGGTGAGGGTGCCAAGGCCGAGCTGCGCGTGATCGACGGCTCGCTGCGTATCCGCTCGTCGCGCACCGCGTCGCGCTATCTCGGCGATCGCGGCGCGGTGAAAGATGCCGACGGTTTCGTCGACACCGCCGACATGCTGGAGCTGCGCGACGGCCGTTATCACTTCGTCGGCCGGCGCGAAGGCGTGATCAATGTCGGCGGCCAGAAAGTGCATCCGGAGGAGGTCGAGGCGGTGATCAATCGCTTGCCGAATGTGCGCATGGCGCGGGTGCGCGCGCAGCGCAATCCGATCACTGGCGCGCTCGTCGTCGCCGATATCGTGCTGGAAGATGCGGCGGCGGATCAACCCCTCGATGCCATTAAGAGCGATATCATCGCCGCCTGTCGCCAGGCGCTGCCGGCGCATAAGGTGCCTGCGATGCTGCGCGCCGTGCCGTCGCTCGATGTCGGCGCTTCCGGCAAGTTGAGCCGCCGCCATGCGTAACGTGCTCGTCACCGGCGGCAGCCGCGGCCTCGGCCTCGGCATCGCCAAAGCCCTCGCCGCGACCGATTTCCGCGTCATCGCCGTGGCGCGCAAGGCCGGCGATCAGCTCGCCGCCGCGCAGGAAGAGATCGCGCAACGCGGCATCGGCGTGCTGCATTTCTGGCCGTTCGATTTGAGCAAGACCGAGGCGATGGCGGGCTTCGTCAAGGACCTCACGCGCGAATTCGGCCATTTCTACGGCCTCGTGAACAATGCCGGGCTCGGCACCGCCGGCATGCTGGCGAATATGCCGGATGAGGCGATCGATCAACTCGTGCGGCTGAATACGATCTCGCCGATCACACTGACGAAATACGTGCTGCGCTCGATCATGACCGGGCAGGGCGGGCGGATCGTCAATATCTCGTCGATCGTCAGCCGTACCGGCTATAGCGGGCTTTCGGTCTACAGCGCGACCAAGGCCTCGCTGCACGGCTTTACCCGCTCGCTGGCGCGCGAGGTCGGGCCGCTCGGCATCACCGTCAACGCGATCGAGCCGGGTTTCGTCGCGACCGAGATGACGCATGAGATGAGCGCGGCGCAGCGCGGCCAAATCGCGCGGCGCAGCGCGCTGAAGCGCATGCCCGAGATCGAGGACATCGCCAACGCGGTCGATTACCTCTTCAGCGAAAAGGCGCGCAACATCACCGGCACGACGACGGTGATCGACGCCGGCAACACGGCGTAAAGCTAGAGCCGCTTCTCGCCCCGTTCGATCGCCTGCACCAGCGCCCTATCGCAAGCGACGAAGCCGCGTGCGGCGCGGTCGTTGAACCACACCGGATCGCTCGCCTCGGCATACCCCTCGCGGGCGAGCTTGGTGCTCGTCAGCTTGAAGGTGCCGGTCTGGTCGAGGCCTGAGGCGATGCGCAGGAAAAGCGGCTGGGCATAAGCGGGCAGTGCCTGGTCGAGCTGCGACCACAGCGCGGCGAGATCGAAGCCGTCGCTGGTGGTGATCGTCGCCATGCCGGCACGGCCTTCATGGTTCGGCACTTTGACGCCGTAGACCACAGCGTCGCTGACGCCCTTGCAGGCGCGGATCACGCCCGCGACCTCGGTCGTCGCGACATTCTCGCCCTTCCAGCGGAAGGTGTCGCCGATGCGGTCGACGAACGTGAAATAGCCGCTCGCATCCTTGCGCATCAGATCGCCGGTGCGGAACCAGCGATCGCCCGGCGCGAAGACATCGCCGAGCAATTTCTTTTCGCTCGCGGCATTGTCCGTATAACCGTCGAATTGCCGCGCCGGGGTCGCCGCGGCGTCGAGCACGCGGCCGATCGCTTCGCCGATCTCGTCGGGGCCGCAGGGGATACAGCGGCCAGCCGCGTCGCGGAGCGGCGTGCCGGTCTCGGTATCGCAGCGGATCAGCGCAACCGGGAAGCGCCGCGCCAGGAAGGGCGGCACGCGGCCGATCGCGCCCGGCTTGCCCTCGCAATTGTAGAGCGAGACGCTGCCTTCGGTGGCGGCATAGAATTCGAGGATCTGCGGCACGGCGAAGCGCTCGGCGAAAGCCACCCATGGCTCGCGCTGCAAGCCATTGCCGCAAGCGAGGCGCAGCCGGTGCTCGCGCTCGAGCGGGTGCGGCGGGCTTGCGACGAGGTAGCGGCAGAGCTCGCCGATATATTGGAAAATGGTGCAGCCGCCCTCGACGACATCGTCCCAGAAGCGGCTCGCCGAGAAGCGCGCGCGGATCAGCACCGATCCGCCTTTGACCAGCATCGCGCCGATCGCGACCACGCCGCCGGTGCTGTGATAAAGCGGCAGGCAGTCGTAGAGCCGATCCTCCTCGCGCGCATCCATCATGCCCGCGAACCAGAAGCTCCATTCGACGATGCGGCCATGGGTGACGCGCGCCGCTTTCGGCGCTCCGGTCGTGCCCGAAGTGTAGATCAGCAGCGCCGTGTCGCGCTGCTTCGGCAAGGCGATCTCGCTCGCTCGCACCAGCACATCGTCGCAAGGCGCGAACGCGGCCTCGAAGTGCGGCCAGGGCGATGCGGCCTCGCCATGCACCCAGATGCCGGTATCGAGGGTGAGCTTGTCGGCGATCGCGGCAAGCACCGGCACGAAAGCGCCGGCGACGATAACGCCGGTCGCGCGGGCAATGCGCAGGCTGTGCAACAGCGCGTCGCCGACATGATTTGTGTTGATCAGCGCGACGATGCAGCCGGCGCGCGTTAGCCCGAGCCAGGTCGCGACATAAGCCGGGCAATTCGGCATCAGTAGCGCAACGACCTCGCCCTTGGCGAAGCCCTGTGCCACGGCCCAGCGCGCGATCTGGTTGGTGCGCG
>DATMZZ010000400.1:0-3176 GCA_035573175.1 Allostellaceae bacterium | reverse complement strand
ATTGCGGCAGCGGCGCCTCGCCGCGATCGAGATGATCGAAGATGCCGACGCGCATATCGCCTCGCCTTTCCGCCGCGCGCGCTACTTCACGTAGCTGTTGTCGATCAGCGGCTTGTAATCGGACAGCTTGTCCTCCGCCTTCATGAAGCCGGCGGCAACATTCATGTTATCGCCATTCTCCAGCATCTGGGCCGTGGTGATCGGCTTGTCCGGCGTCATCGCCTTTACCGTCTCGTACGCGGCTTGCAGCACCTTGTCGTCATAGGCCGTGCCGAAATGCGCCTTTACCACTGCGAGCGAGGTTTTCGGATCGTTGCGAATGATCTGAGTCGCCTGATAGAGCGCATGCACCATCTTCTCGCAGGTGGATTTCTGCTTCGCGCAGAAATCGCCGCGCGCCAACAGCAGCGACGACGACACGGGGTCGAATTCGGTCGGCTCGCCAAGCCGCGAATCGCTGACCAGCACGCCAGTGCCCGCGGCGATCAATTGCTCGGGAAACGGCGGCGAGTTTGAGAAGCCGTCGATGGACTTATTCGCCATCGCCGCCATGAACTCCGGCGGCTGCATCGGCGGCACGACCATATCGTTCGGTCCAAGACCGCCATCCTTGGCGACGATACGCAGCACGGCATCGGGAATGGCGCCGATGGCGCTGACGGCGATCTTCTTGCCCTTCAGCACCTTGGCACGTTCGGCGAGCGGCGCCTTGGGATCAAAATGCGCCGCATCGGCGACTTCCTTGCGGATGACGACCGACTGGCCGGACTTGTCGATCGCGGTCAGCAGCGCCACGAGCTTTTGGCCCTTCGCGTTGGCACGCGTCACCGTCGGACCCGAGGCCATCGAGAAATCGGCCGAGCCGGCAATCACCGCATTCGTCGCGCCGATGCCGGTGATGTAGATCACCTTGGTGTTGAGGCCCTGCTTCTCCCAAAGGTGCTGATCCGCGGCGATGTATTGCGACAGGAACAGCAGGTTCTGGGCGGGAATCGCGAGGGTGGCATCCTCGGCGCGCGCTTGCGGGACGGCAAAACCCAGCGCCGTCAGCCCCAACGCAGCAATGGCGACGCTCTTGAATTTACTTGTGATCACGACTTTCCCTTTCACTCGGTCACGGACGGATTTCCGCCGCCCATATGGCGCGGTCAAGCCGATGCGGTCAAGCGACGGCAGCGCCGCCGGCGGCTACTTGACGTAGCTGTTGTCGATCAGCGGCTTGTAATCGGGGAGCTTGTCCTCCGGCTTCAGGAAGCCGGCGGCAGCATTCATGTTGTCGCCGTTCTCGAGCTCTTGCGGCGTGGTGATCGGCTTCTCCGCCGTCATCGCCTTCACCGTCTCGTAGGCTGCTTGCAGCACCTTGTCGCTATAGGTGCCGAAATGCCCCTTCATCACCGCGAGCGAGGTCTGCGGATCGTTGCGGATGATTTGCGTCGCTTCGTAGATGCCATGCACCATCTTCTCGCAAATGGTTTTGTGCCCGGCGCAGAAATCGCCGCGCGTCAGCAGCAGCGCCGCCGAGACCGGCGAGAATTCCGTCGGCTCGCCCTTGCGCGAATCGCTGACCAGCACGCCGGTCCCGTCGCTCACCACCTGCTCGACGAAGGGCGGGCTGTTCGAGAAGCCGTCGATCTTCTTGGCGGCGAAGGCGGCCATGAATTCCGGCGGCTGCATCGGCGGCGCGATCACGTCCTGCGGCGCGACGCCGGCATCCTTGGCGATGACCTTCAGCACGACGTCGGGAACCGCGCCGACGCCGCCGATCGCGATGGTGCGGCCCTTCAGAATCTTGCCGCGCTCGGTGATCGGCGCGTTCGGATTGAAATGCGCCGCGTCCGCGATGTCCTTGCGGATGACGATCGATTGGCCCGACTGGCTGATCGCGGTCAGCAGCGCCGAGACCTTCTGTCCCTTCGCCCAGGCGCGCGTGATGGTCGGTCCCGAGCCCATCGAGAAATCGGCCGAGCCCGCGATCACCGCATTCATCGAGCCGATGCCGATGATGTTGAGGATTTTGACGTTGAGCCCTTGTTTCGACCAGAGATGCTGATCCTCGGCGATATAGCGCGACAGGAACAGCACGTTCTGTCCCGGAATGGCGAGGGTCGCATCCTCGGCGCGCACGGCAGACGCGGCCAGGGTCACGGCGGCAAAAGCAAATGCGGCCGGCGCAACGCGGCGCATGAAATCACCCGACATCGCGACAACCCTCCCGTTCGCAAATTCGGCGGCAGTTTCCGCTACCGCGGCGCGGGGGTCAACCTTGCCGCCGGCGCAGCAGATGCATCATCGCGCAGGTCAGCACCGGCTCGCCGCTCTGATCGAGATAGCGATAGGCGATGCGGATGATGCCGCGATCGGGCTTGGAGCGCGATGGCGCGATGCCGATCACCTCGGCCTCGACATGCAATCGGTCGCCGGCATGCACCGGCTTCAGCCAGCGCAGCTCATCGAAACCGGGCGACCCCATGCTCGATGCGGCGAACACGCCGGTGTCCAAGACAAGGCGGAAGCCCAGCGCCAAAGTCTGGAAGCCGCTGGCGATCAAGCCGCCATAGATCGATTCCTTGGCGGCGACAGGATCGATGTGAAAGGGCTGGGGATCGTAATCGCGCGCGAAAGCCAAAATCATCGCTTCGGTGATCTTGATCTCGGCGGTCATGAACTTATCGCCGACCGCGAACTCATCGAGAAACCGCGTCACGGCAATCAATCCGTCGGGATCGAATGCGCGTGATTGAGCGGCCCGTGACCGCCGCCGATTCCCGGCGCGGTGCGGATCGCCGCCTGCACGAAAGCATGCGCGCGCTCGATCGCGGCTTTGAGCGCCATGCCCTGCGCCAGCCCTGCCGCGATCGCCGAAGCCAGCGTGCAGCCAGTGCCGTGCGTGTGCTGCGTCTCGATACGCTCGGCCTCGAGGACGAAGCTCTCGCCTTGGGTCACGACGAGATCGCGGACCTTGCCGCCCGCGACATGGCCGCCCTTCACCATCACCGCTTTCGCGCCCATCTTCAGGAGCGCGTCGGCGGCGCGACGCATATCGTCGAGCCCGGCGATGCGCTGGCCGGTCAGCGCTTCGGCTTCGGGCGCATTCGGCGTGACCAGAGCGGCGCGCGCGATGAACCGGCGCTCTAGCGCATCGAGCGCGCGCGGGTCCAAGAGCCGCGCGCCGGTCG
>DATMZZ010000399.1:0-5555 GCA_035573175.1 Allostellaceae bacterium | reverse complement strand
TGGCACCACGGGCGCGGGTGGTGCGGGCATCTCGGGCTCGGACCTGACGATTACGACGGCCGGGTCGATCGCCGGTGGACTTGGCGGCGACGGCGTCACCCAGGCCAACGCCATCACCTTCACCGGCGGCACGAACTCGCTGGCGCTGCAATCGGGCTATAGCATCACCGGCAACGTCGTCGGCACCGGCAACGATACGCTCGCGCTCGGCGGTACAGCGAACGCCACATTCGACGTTTCGAACATCGGCGCGGCCGCGCAATACCAAGGTTTCAGCACGTTCCAGAAAATCGGCACCAGCACCTGGACGCTGACCAATACCACGACCGCCGTGACACCGTGGACGATCAGCGCCGGTGTGCTCAATGCCAGCAGCGACGCTGCGCTCGGCGATACCGGCGGCACGCTCACGCTGAATGGCGGCACGCTGCAATTCGGCGCGGCCTTCAACATGCCCTCGCGCAATATCTCGCTTGGCGCCAGCGGCGGCACGTTCGATACCAACGGCTTCACCATCGCGATCGGCGCCGGCATCGCGGGAAGCGGCGGGCTGACGAAGAATGGCGCGGGTACGCTGAACCTGGGCGCGCCCAACAGCTATACCGGCGGCACCACGGTGAATGCCGGGACGCTGGTGGTGGTGAGCGGCGCTAGCCTCGCCTCCACCGGCGCGATCACCGTCAATGGCGGCACGCTCGATTTCGACGGCAACACGCAGACGGTTTCGAGCATCTCCGGCACGGGGGGCAGCATCAGCCTTGGCCCGGCGGGCAGCACCAACGGCCTCACGGTAAACCAGAACTCCAACACGAGCTATAACGGCAATATCTCCGGCGCCGGCACTTTCACCAAGACGGGGACCGGCACCCTCATCTTGAACGGCGCCAACACTTTTAGCGGGCCGACGACGGTCTCGGGCGGCACGCTCGAGATCGGCGATGCATCGCATACGAGTGCGAGCCTTACGAGCAACGTGACCATCGGCGCCTCAGGCACGCTGATGGGCCACGGCACTTTCGCCGGCGGCGTGACGAACACCGCGGGCGGTACCATCGCACCGGGCGGCTCGATCGGCACGCTGACCGTCGCTTCTTATACGCAGGGCGCCGGCAGCACCTTGCAGATCGAAGTCTCGCCGAGTGCCGCGAGCAAGCTCAACGTCACGGGCGCGGCGTCGCTCAATGGCACGCTCGTCCTCATATACGATCCCGGCGTTTATAGCTCGGCCACCTTCGCCATCGTCCATGCCGGCTCGATCACCGGCACCTTCGCGACAGTGAATGCCTCCGGCAGCGTGCCGACGAATGTCAGTCAGGCGGTTACCTACACCGGCACCGATGTCAATCTCGTGCTGACGGGTAGCTCGACGCTGGTCGTTCGCCCGACCAACGACACGATCTTCTCTTCGCTCAATACCAGCGTGCTGCTCGGCGGCCAGCAGGCGAACACGATGCTGCTTGGTCATCTCTCGGACAACCATAGCGGCACCGGCAGCGACACGATCGAGACCGCGCTCGCTTCAACCAACCCGACACAGCTCGCTTTCAATGGCGGCGCGATGCATCTGAACGATGCGGTCGCGCAATTGCCCGACGCGATGGCGCAATTCGGCGGCTGGTTCCGCGCTGTCGGCAATTTCGCCAGTCTCTCCAGCGCAAGTGTCCCCGGTGTCGACACGCAAGGCGGCGGCTTTATGGCGGGGCTCGACCGGCCGATTGCACCCAACCTCACTGCCGGTATCGCCGCCGGCTATAGCCACACCAACCTCTCGCAGCATGACAGCGAGAACGGCACGCTCGATACGCCGCGCATCGCCGCTTACGGTAGCTACGCGATGGGCCCGTGGGCCTTCGATGCGACGGTCGGCTATGCCTATGACCATGTCAGCGAGAAGCGGCCGCTCGCCGGCATTGGCACCGCTTCATCCAGTCACGATGCGCATGAAGCGACCGGCGCGGCGCAAGCGAGCTATCGCTTCGACTATGCCGGATTCGCGATCATGCCGAATGCCGGCCTCGCCTATGTTCATCTCTTCGATGGCGGACTTACCGAGAGCGGCACGCCCGGCTTCAACCTCGATGTCATGCATCGCAATTCGGATTCGCTGCGCCCGTTCATCGGCGTCAGCGCGAGCGAGCCGATCACGACGAGCGGTATGCGCCTCGTGCCCGAAGCGGATATCCGTTACAGCCATGAGCTCTTCGCCACCGCGCCGAGCCTCGTCTTTGTCGGCGGCGGCAATTTCGCGGTGAACGGCATCACGCCGTCGCATGATCTGCTGACGCTCGGTGGCGGCGTCACCGCGGCGATGAGCGACCGCCTCGATCTCTTCGCCGATTATCACGCGACCCTGCCGACGGGGAACTACTGGCAGCAGACCATCAGCGCCGGCGCACGGTATAAATTCTGAGGCGGCACGATCGATCGACGCGGCGAGGCGCTTGAAACGTCTCGCTGAGTCCCCACATCCCTGCATCAAATCAAGCGCCGATGGCGTTCGATGCGGGGAAGGGAAGGCGCGAAAAATAAATTTTGCCAAACAAAGCCAATTTATTTCGGCGAATCAAAGCGCCGCCGATTTGGCTTCGCGCTTAGCGCTTCAAGAAAGCCTCGATCGTGCCGACCGCGCCGCCTTCCTTTCGGTCGGGGAAGTCGCGCGCGATCTGCTCATAGAGTCGCGCCGCGCCGGCGAGCATCTGGCTCGCGCCGGGATCGGCGGCGAGGAATTTCGAGATCTCCTCCATTTCCGCGACCCAGCGATAGGCTTTCGGGAACATGCGCGGCATCTGCTTCGACACATAACCGAAGACATCGGGCAGGCTGTCCGCGAGCGCTTCGCGCACCGTCGGCGCGACATTGTTGCGCATCGCGCCGAGCATCATCGAGGCGCCGATCGCTTGCGTGCCTTTGGTGAGGCAGGCATAGCCCATCTTCACCGCGGAGGCTTCGCCGATGCCGCCTTCGACGACGCGAACGTCGAGGCCGTAATCGCGCAGCGCGAGCGAGGCGCGCGCGCCCGGGCCCGACGCATAGAGGCGCGGGCTGCCGGCGCCCGAAGGCGAGGGCGGTGCGCCGAGGATACCCATATCGGAGAAAGCACAGCCGCTGGGCGCCATTGCTTCCGCGACCTCGCGCACCGTCGCCGGGGCGAGCGCGTTGCAATCGGCGAAGATCGGCTTGCGGTCGAGCCGCGCCAACGCGGGTGCCATGCGCTCGGCGAAGGCTTTGGCGTCGCCAGGTGGCACGATCGAGAGCACGAAATCCGCGCCGGTGACGAGCGCGCCATCGTCATCGACCGGCACCATGCCGGCTTCGCGCGCGCGCGTTCGACTGGCGTCGCTGCGGCCTTTGAGCGACGTGCGCACCGCCGCGCCGCGCGCATGCAGCCTTTGTCCCACCGCCGCGCCCATCTCGCCCTGCGCCACTACCACGATCGTCAACGCCATGCTCGCCTCGCTCTTCCGCCTGCCTTGGTCTTCTATAGATGCCCCCTTGCTGGCTTAAACCAAGAACCCGCGCTAGGCTCCGTCAAGCCTCGATGCGAGAGGAGATTTCATCATGTGGACGTTGATGTCACGCAAGAAGCTCGAAATGCCGAGCCGCGATGAAGCTTTGCCGGGGCGACAGGCGAAGATGCCGGTCCCGAAAGCGCATTTCGTCAACGGTCATCCGCTCGAGCCGCCATTTCCTGACGGACTCGAAAGCGTGGTCGTCGCCATGGGCTGCTTCTGGGGCGCCGAGCGCGCTTTTTGGCAAGTGCCCGGCGTCTACACCACGGCGGTCGGTTATGCCGGCGGCTACACGCCGAACCCGACTTATGAAGAAGTCTGCTCAGGCCGCACCGGCCATACCGAGGTCGTGCTTGTCGTCTTCGATCCGAAGAAAGTGAGCTTCGATTCGATCCTCAAGGTGTTCTGGGAAAGCCACGATCCGACGCAAGGCATGCGCCAGGGCAACGATGTCGGCACGCAATATCGCTCGGCGATCTATGTGACGACACCGGAGCAGAAGGCTGCGGCGCTCGCTTCGCACGATGCGTATGCGAAAGAGCTGGGTAAAGCCGGCCATGGCGCGATCACGACCGAGATCAAGGACGCGCAACCCTTCTATTACGCCGAGGATTATCACCAGCAATATCTCGCCAAGAATCCCGGTGGCTATTGCGGTCTCGGCGGCACCGGCGTGAGCTGTCCGATCGGTGTCGGGGTGAGCGCGCCTTCGGCCCATTGAGTCGCGGGACATTGAATCGGGCCGCATCGAAGAACCATTCATTGAAGAATGGAGCGCTCGATAAATTCTGCCGCTCGCTCCCCGGTGCGACGATGTCGATGCAATGGGGCGATCATCAGGTCTACAAGGTCGGCGGCAAGATGTTCGCTGTGCTGACCGACCGCGGCACCGCCTCGTTCAAGGCGAATGACGTCGCTTTCGAGATGCTGGTGGAAACGGGCCTGGCGCGGCCGTCGCCTTATATGGCGCGGGCGCGATGGCTCTATGTCGATGACCTGAAGCAATTCCCGCCGGCCGAGCTGCGCCAATACATCGCGGCGTCGCATGCGCTCGTCGCGAAGAATCTCAGCAAAAAGGCGCAGCGCGAGCTTGGCTTGGCCTAAGCGACGACCCTGTCCGCGCGCAGCTTGCCGATCGTATCGGCATCGTAGCCGAGGCTCTTGAGGATCTCGTCCGTGTGTTCGCCGCGCTCCGGCGTCGCCGTGCGCAGCGATGACGGCGTGCGCGACAGGAACATCGGCTGGCCGACGAGCTCGATCGGGCCGAGCGCCGGATGATCGACGCCTTGTGCCATCTTCAAATGCCTCACCTGCGGATCGGCGAAGACCTCGTTCATCTTGTAGATCGGGCCGCAGGGCACGCCGGCTTCGTTCAGCGCCTCGACCCATTCGGTAGAGGTCCGCGTCGCCGTGCGCTCCTCGATCAGCGCGTTAAGCGCGTCGCGATTCTGCCGCCGCACTTTGAAATTGTTGAAGCGCGGATCGGTCGCCAGCTCGGGCACATCGAGCGCCTGACAGAGCTTCAAATAGATCGGATTGCTCGAGGCCGCGATGTTGATATGGCCGTCCTTGGTGCGAAAGACCCCCGCGGGGATGTTGGTCGGGTGGTTGTTGCCTTCCTGCCCCGGCACCTCATGCGACATCGTCCAACGCGAGCCCTGGAAATCGAGCATCGCGATCATCGCCGTCAGCAGCGACGACTGGACCCATTGTCCTTCGCCGGATTCCTCGCGCTCCAGCAGCGCGATGAAAATGCCCTGCGCGGCGAAGATGCCGGCGCAGAGATCGGCGACGGCGATGCCGGCGCGCATCGGCCCTTGGCCGGGTTCGCCGGTGATCGCCATCAGCCCACCCATGCCTTGCGCGATCGGGTCGAAGCCCGGCCGGTTGCGATAAGGCCCGTCCTGGCCAAACCCTGAGATGCTGGCGTAGATGAGGCGCTTGTTGACGGCTTTCAGCGACTCGTAATCGATGCCGAGGCGGAATTTCACATCGGGCCGGTAATTCTCGACCAGGATATCGGCGTCCTTCACCAGCGCCTTGAGG
>DATMZZ010000398.1:0-5748 GCA_035573175.1 Allostellaceae bacterium | reverse complement strand
GAGCGCCCAGATGCCGCCGCCGACCAGGAAGATCGTGAAGAAGAAGAGGCAAAAGACCGCTTCGAGCTCGCCGCCATTGGCCAGCGGGAAGAAGCCGCGCGCCGGCCGGTTGACGTAAATGAAATACGCCACGGCCATTTCGCCGGACAGGATGAACGCGACCCATCGCGTGTAGAGGCCGAGCACGAGCATGATGCTACCGATGATCTCGATCAGCCCCGCCAGGCCGATCATCGACGCGACATGGAAATTCTGCGGCTGCGCCGCGGGAAAGCCGAAATATTTCTGCAAGCCGTGCTGCAGATAGATCAGCCCCAGCAGAATACGCACGAGGCTGAGGAGCCGCGGAGCCCACACCTCGCGAAACGCGTGACTCTCGAACATGACCACCCTCCCACTATCGCACGCGGCGACTTATCGCGCCCGCCGCATGCTCACACGGCACCGTACCGCGCCCCCACCGGCTCGGGCGATCACGAAAGCGGGATCAGATCGAGCGCGCCCAGGTGAAAGCTGAGCGTGTCGCGTTGCAGGAGCATCCTGGATCCTTCGACTATGCTTCGCTCCGCTCAGGACGAGGATAGGTGGTGCGCGGCATCCTCCGTCGGAAGATGCCAATCAAAAATATCTCCTCGTCCTGAGCGGAGCCCCTGAGCTCGTCGAAGGGGCGTAGTCGAAGGATGCACGATGCTCTTGCGACCGAGGCTTGCACACAGCCACCGCCTGGGCTTTGCACAGTGAGATGCCGCGCCAATCTCCCCCTTCCCGTTCCCCTTCGCCCCCGCGCTTCGTGAAGCCGCAGCTCGCGCTCGCCGTCGACAAGCCGCCGGCCGGCGATCGCTGGTGTCACGAGTTGAAGCTCGACGGCTATCGTCTTCATGCGCGGATCGAGGGCGACGATATCCGCCTCCTGACGCGCACCGGTCTCGACTGGTCGAAGCGCTATCCGGCGACGATCGCCGCGTTGCACCAATTGCCGCTGCGCTCGGCCTATATCGATGGCGAGCTGTGCGCGCTCAAGCCCGACGGCACGCCGTCTTTCGCCGCGCTGCAAGCGGCGATGGACAATCGCACGACCGATAGCCTCGTCTATTTCGTCTTCGATCTCTTGTTCCTCGACGGCGAGGATCTGACGCAAGCGCCGCTCGCCGCGCGGAAGCGCAAGCTGCAAGTCTTGCTGCAGAACGCGCGCCCATCCAGCAAAATAGGGCCGCTCCGCTATACCGAGCACATCATCGGCCACGGCGCGGCCTTCTTGGAGGCGGCGCGCGGGCTGCATGTCGAGGGCGCGGTGTCGAAGCTGCTCGATGCGCCGTACAAACCCGGCGAGCGCGGCACCTGGCGCAAATGCAAATGCCTCCGGGCGGAGGAATTCGTCATCGCCGGCTTCACCGATCCCGAAGGCGCGCGGCCTTATCTCGGCGCGCTTCTGCTCGGCTATTACGACAGCAAAGGCAAGCTGCATTATGCCGGCCGCGCCGGATCGGGCATCAAGCAAAGCGAGCTGAAGCGGCTCCACGACAAGCTGGCGCCGCTCGAAACCAAGAAGATGCCGCTCGCCGAGCCGCCGCCGAAAACCGCCGGCCGCTTCGCCGAGCCCTTGGAACTCCGCCGCGTGCATTGGGTGAAGCCGGCGCTTGTCGCCGCGGTCGAATACCTCACCTGGACCGATGGCGGCACGCTGCGCGCCGTCACCTATCAGGGCTTGCGCGAGGACAAGCCGGCGAAAGACATCGTCCGAGCGGGACCGGAATAAGACCGCCGGCCGGCGCCGCTTCTATCCGGAAGTATACGCGCGGCCGGATCGCACGATCGCCCTCTGCATCAAAAGCTCGATCGGCTATCATGCCCGCCGCTGTGGAGAGCCGATGAACCACACGCTGTTGCAGAATTTCGTGCTGCTGCTCGTCGCTATCAATCCGGTGGTGGTGGTGCCGGAATTCGTGCTCATCACGGCGGCCTACGACACCGCGACGAAGAGCCGGATCGCGATCGAGGCGGTCTTGATCGCCGCCGGCGTGTTGCTGGCGTTCATCGCCGTCGGCGAGATCGTTCTCCAGACGCTCGACATCGAGCTGCAGGCCTTTCAGATCGCGGCCGGGCTCGTCCTGCTGCTGATGGCGCTGCGCATGCTGCTGCTCGACGAACGACCGGTTCGCGCGCAGCCCGGGAGCCGCACGGCGGTCTATCCGATCGCCATTCCCTATATCGCCGGCCCGAAATCGATCATGACGGTGCTGCTGCTGACCGACGCCGACATCCGCACGCCGACACAGGATTTCCAGGTCGCCGGCCTCCTGGTGCTGGTGCTGGTGCTGACGCTGGGTTGCCTGCTGGCGGCGGAATGGGCGCACCGCATTTTGCGCGACACCGGCATCCGCATCGCCAGCCGCGTGATGGGGCTGCTGCTCGCCGCGCTCGCGACGCAATACATCCTCGACGCGCTCAAAGAGGCGTTTCACGTGCCGCCGTGAAGATGAGGCCACAGTGATTGCTCGCGGTTGCCAAGGCATCCGGATATCATCAAGCACGGGGAGGAAAACATCATGGCCGAGCTCAGCTTCAATCTCGTCTTCGGCAGCCGCCCGGGGCGGTTTCAGCCGATCTTCGACGGCCGCGTGAAGCCCGACGGCATCACGCTGAAGCCCTCGCGCATGGCGACCGACGAATTGTTCTGGCACATCCCGACCAAGGACGACATCGACGTCGCCGAGCTCTCCTTGACCGGCACGATCTGGGGCAATCTGCACGGCAAGCGCTGGACCGCACTGCCGATCTTTCCCGGCTGGGTGTTCGGCTGCCACACCGAGACGCTGGTGCGCCGCGACGCCGGCATCGAGCGGCCCGAGGATCTCAAGGGCAAGCGCGTCGGCGTGCCGGAATATCCGGTGACGGCGATCGCCTGGATCCGCGACGCCTTCGAGCGCCAATACGGCGTCAAGCGCGAGGACATCCACTGGTTCGAGGAGCGCTCGGCCGAGTATTCGCATTATCGCCCGCTCGGTTATCGTCCGCCCGCCGGCGTCAAGGTCGACATCATCGCCAAGGAGAAGCGCCTCTCGGAGATGCTCATCGCTGGCGAGCTCGACGCCGTCACCCGCTATTTCGGCCGGCCGGAGAATGCGAGCCGAACGCACCCGGGCGACCGCTCGACGCTCTCGATCAAGGATCTCGCGGCGCATCCGCGCATCCGCTGGCTCTTCGACGATCGCAAGGCCGCCGCGATCGATTACTGCCGCGCGATCGGCTGGCCGCAGCCGATCCATTGCATCATCGTCAAGACCGAGATCGTCGACAAAGACCCGACCGTGCCGGAGCGCCTGACCCGCGCCTTCCTCGAAGCGGCGCGCCTGCCCTCCGATCAATCCAACGTGCACGCCGCGAGCTACGCGCTCACCGCCGCCGAGCAGGCCGAAGCCGTCGGCGCCGACTTCCTGCCGGCGGGCCTCAACGCCAAGAACCGCGCCGCGATGGAACGCATGCTCGAGCTCTGCGCAAAAGACGGCTACATCGAGGGCGGCAAGCGCGTCACGGTCGACGAATATTTCCACCCGTCGACGCTCGCGCTGTAGCGCCGTTCGCCGCTGCAACGGCATCCAGCGTCCTTCGACTACGCTCAGGACGAGGAGATATTTTGTCTGGCATCTTCCAATAGACGATGCCACGCACCTTTTCTCCTCGTCCTGAGCGGAGCCCCTGAGCTCGTCGAAGGGGCGTAGTCGAAGGATGCACCATGCTCCTGCAACCCAGCATCAGTCCCCCTTCCCCCCGCGCGCAATCTTCAGCAGCCGCTCGCGCAGGATCGCATTCGCATCTTTCCGCTCGCGCACTTGCTCCGCATCGAGCAGCGCGAAGCGGCCGCGCCCCGGCGCGCGTGTCAGCAGGCCCGTCATCCGCGCCAGGAACTCGAGCGCCGCGAGCTTGTCATGCATCGCGAAGCGCTGCGCGTGTGCGCCTTTGCGGCCGCCGACCGAGATCCATTTGACTGCCCGCCGGTCGTCCGGCGCGAGATCGTCGGAATCGACGAGCTCGACGCCATCGGGTCCCCAATGCGCGATACGCGACGGATCGGCGAAAGCGATGCACATCGCCTCGGCGATGATGCGCTCGCTCGTCAGGCGCAGCCGCTTGTCGCGCTCCTTCATCTCCTCGCGCACCGCGAGCGCCACCTCGGGCCGGCGCAGCAGCTCGGAAGCGCGGGCGCCGGCCTTGCCGCGCGCATAGCCGGCGCGGATCGCCGCCGCGCTGCCGTTGAGATCGATGACATATTCGAGCACGAAGCGGCGATGCCGCTCCTTGAGCGGCGGAATGAGCTCGGGTTGTTGCTCGGGCGGTTGTTGTGCGGCCGGTTGTTCTTCAGGCGCATCGCTCACAGCGGATGCGGTGTTCGGCGCCGCTGCGGCTTCTACCGTCGCGCGGGCGCGCGACGGATCTTTCGGATCGTCTGACATGATTTATCTCCAGAAATGAAAAAACCCGCGCGCGACGATCGCGGCGGGCATGCGGTGGTTCTCTAAATACCGTCATGGCCGGGCGTGGCGCGGCCATCCACGAATTGCGTGAGCGGTGATCTCTTACGTCGTCATTGCGAGGCCAAAGGCCGAAGCAATCCAGAATGCCGGCCGCCACACCACGCCTAGAAACCCACCTCGCTCAGGATGCCGGATTCATACCACTTGAGACCGGATCGAGTCAAGAACAAAATGAGAACATCCGGCTTCTGCCGGGTGTTCTCACCCCGGCGAAAGCCGGGTTCCATCCCCCGCGCAAGCGGGCAACAAAAGAGAAAGGCTTACTCATGTCCGGCAACATCGACGACGAGAAGATGCTTAAGTTCGACCTGCGCTTCGCACTCCGCAGCGCGCCCATCTGCCGCTCGCGCGACGAGCGCAGCAGCGACAGCTGGCGAAACTTTGTCGTCGACAAGATCATCGAGCATCTGAAACGCGCGAATTGGATTATCCGCCGCGGCGAGCCGCTGCCGATGTCGCCCGCCCCGCCGGACCGTCCCTGTCGCGACACTTGAGTGGAGCGCGACCTAATCCGCCTCCTCGGCGAGAATGCGGCGACCCCGCGCTGCAGCGCCATTGCACAAATAAATCGAGGCTTATGAGTGCTGCATTGCCACAACATCCGTGATAGCAGATTGCAACCCCGCGATAATTGGAAATGCGACTAGAGCCAAGAAGACTAAGAAAATTGCGACATTGAGATAGAGCAATCTGCGGGACCACCGCGGCGTAAAGAAGTCGTGCAATTTGAATAAGCCGTGCAGGCAGAAGTATAGAAATGCAGCGATCGCTATGTTGCCGACGATGTGTACCAATACAGTATCGCTTTTGCTGGCAAGGTATTTGATTGCCGCAACTGCCAACAGATTTCGAACCAACTCCATCCACCAACGCGCCACGCGATTGACAGCATCTGTAAGCGCAAACGGATTATCGGCGTCATCCACTCGTGCGCTCAGCCATCCATGTAGCTTATTAACAGACACATGCCCTCCCCCAGTACGGCCCGACAATGGCGCTGGCGGCAGTCACGAAAAAGATCGTGAGCCACAAGCAGACAAATGACGATTTAGAATGGAATTTCGTCGTCTGGAAGTGAGCTGCTGCCGGTTTGAATGACTCTTCGTTAAGTGACTCCGGCCTTCATCTCGAACTCCATAGGACTGAGATAGCCGATCGTCGAGTGCCGACGCCTGGTGTTGTAAAAGCGCTCGATGTAGTCGAACACATCGGCTCT
>DATMZZ010000397.1:0-17971 GCA_035573175.1 Allostellaceae bacterium | reverse complement strand
GAGGAGCCGCTCTTCGATCTCGGCCGCTTCGCTTTCGGCGACGAGATTGACCGGCCCCATGTTGTCGCGCTCGCGCGTCAGCCGCTCGAAGCGCGCCTGCGCGTCCTCAGGCGAAGGCAGCTCTTCCTCGGCCGGGATCTCGACCGTGGCGAGGATCGATTCGGGCGGGCAGGCGAGACGCTCGCCGATATGCGCCATCAGCGCGTTTTGCGTTTCCTGCGCCTGTTCGCGCGTGCCTTCGCAGCGCACGCGTTCCTCGCGCGCCGTGCCCAGCGCGGCGTCCGCCGCCTTCGAGGCTTTCTCGGCATCGCTCAGCCGGGTCTCGCCGACGGCCAGCGCATCTGCCGCTTCATTGCGGCGCGTGGTCGATTCCGCGATCGTCTCGGCGAGGCGCTCGCGCTGCTCGGCGATCTCGGCCGGGCGGCGCTCGAGCTCGGCGAGCTCGGTGGTGAGGTCGTCGCGCCGTTGCAGGAAGGCCGCATGCTGGCGCTCGGCCGCTTCGGCGCGGCTCTGCCAGGACGAGAATTCGTTGACGATGGCGGCGATGCGGGCGCGGCGGGAAGCGGCCTCGCGCGACAGGCGTTCATGTTCGGCCTGGTGCTGAACATGGACCGAGCGGCGCTCGGTCAGTTGATCGCGGGTCGTGGCGGCGGCATCGCGCGCCAGCGCCGGATCGGGCAATGCGGCGAGCGCCTCTTGCGTCGTCCGGCCTTCGCCTTCGGCTTCGGCGAGATCATGCGCCAGGCGCTGCGCCGTGTCGTTGAGCGCTTCGAGGCGCGAGAGGACGCCGGCGGCCTTGCGGGCCAGCTCGGCTTCGCGATCGCGGTTGATGGCGAGCGTGCTCAGCGCTTCGCGCGCCGCTTCGCGCGCCGCGCGCTCGTCATCGACGAGGCGACGCACGCCGGCCTGCGCTTCATCGAGCGCGGCGACGGTGCGGCTCAGCTCGCGCTCGGCATCGGTGAGCAACGTGTCGAGCTCGGCGACGCGGTTGCGTTGGCGCAGACGCTGCGCCGCGGCGGTCGGTGTGCCGGCGCTGCGCCGGAAGCCGTCCCAGCGCCAGAGCCCGCCTTCGCGGCTGACGAGACGCTGGCCGGGCTTCAGCCATTCTTGCAGCCGCTCGCCGGCATCATAATCGGCGACGACGCCGATCTGCGCGAGACGGCGCGCGAGCGCCGGCGGCGCGGTGACGAAGGACGACAGCGGCACGGCATCGCCGGGCAGCGATTGCGTATCGGCATAATCCGGCAGCGCGAACCAATGCGCCGGCGAGGTCGCATCGATCGGCGCGGTGAGGTCTTCGCCGAGCGCGGCACCGAGCGCGGCCTCATAACCGCTCTCGACCGTGACCGCGTCGAGCACCGGCGAGTAGCGCTTGTCGACCATCGCCGCGAGCAGCTCGATCAGTGCATTGCGCTCGGTCCAGAGCTTGGCGCGATTGGCTTCGGCGGCCTCTTTCGGCGCGCGCGCCGCGGTCTCGGCCTCTTGCGCGCGGCGCAGCGCGGCTTCGGCTTCCTCGGCGGCTTCGCGGGTGCGCGCGACTTCGGCCTCGGCGATGCGTACCGCTTCGGCGGCCTCAGCCGTGATCTCGGCGGCGATCTTCTCCGCTTCGAGCGCGGCGATCTGCGTCGCGATGTCCTGCTGGCGCTCGGCGAGCCGCGCGGCGCGTTCGGCATTCTGGTCGCGGCGGCGGGCGAGCGCGGCGCGCTGCGCATCCTCGGCGGCGATCTGCTGGGTGAGGCGCGTCAGTTCGGCATCGAGCGTCGCGACTTCCTCGGCAACGGCGGCCAGCGCGGTGGCGGCTTGCTCTTGCGCGGCGCCTTCCTCGGCCTGTGCCGCGGTCAGCGTCTCGCGCTCGGCCTCGAGCCGCTCGAGCGCGGCTTTCGCATCGGCGGCGAGCGCTTCCTCGCGCGCGATGTCGGAGGCCATCTCTTCGAGGCGCGCGGTCGCGGCCTGATGCGCGGCGGCGACGCGGCGGTCTTCTTCTTCCAATTGCTGGCGGGCGACGATCAGCCGCTGCAGCTCGGCACCGGCGGAGGCCTCGGTCTGGCGCAGCGCCGGCAATTCGCCGGACGCCTCTTCGCGCTCGCGCTCGGCGGCGAGGGCGGCGCTGGTGCGATCCGCGACCTCGATCTCCGCGGCGCGGAAGCGCGCGGCGGCGGCTTCATGCTCGGCGACGGCACGCTGCCAGCGCAGATGCAGCACCACCGCTTCGGCGCGGCGGATGTGATCGGAAAGGCGGCGATAGCGATTGGCTTGGCGCGCCTGCTTCTTCAACCCTTCGAGCTGCTCGCTGAGGCCGCGCAGCACATCGTCGAGACGGGTGAGATTGTTCTCGGCGGCTTTGAGGCGCAGCTCGGCTTCGTGGCGGCGCGAATGCAGCCCGCTGATGCCCGAGGCTTCTTCCAACAGGATGCGGCGCTCGGAGGGCTTGGCATTGATGATCGCGCCGACACGGCCCTGGCTGACGAGAGCGGCGGAATGCGCGCCGGTCGCGGCATCGGCGAAGAGCAGTTGCACGTCGCGGGCGCGAACCTCGCGGCCGTTGACGCGGTAATCCGAGCCCATGCCGCGCTCGATGCGGCGGACGATCTCGATCTCGGGGATCTCGTTATAAGGCTTCGGCGCGTCGCGCTCGGGATTGTCGATCGACAGCGACACTTCGGCGATGTTGCGCGCCGGCCGGCCGGTGGTGCCGCCGAAGATGACGTCGTCCATCTCGCCGCCGCGCATGCGCTTGGCCGAGTTCTCGCCCATCGCCCAGCGCAGCGCCTCGACGAGATTCGATTTGCCGCAACCGTTCGGGCCGACGATGCCGGTCACGCCGGCCTCGATGAGGAGCTCAGTGGGGTCGACGAAGGACTTGAAGCCGCTGAGCCGTAACTTTGCGAATTGCATCTAGCGGAACCAGCCTTTGATTTTGTCGAGGATTGCGGTGGACCAGGTCGGCGATGCCGCTGGTGCGGGCGGGGCAGGAGCCTGCGCGTTCTGCGGCGCCGGGGCTCCCGTTGCGGGGGTTTGCGTTGCCGGCGTCGCGGCACCCGAGGTACCGGAGCCGGCCGTGCCGTTCAGCTCTTTTATGAAGTCGTCATAGGGCAGAGCGCCGACGACTTTCTTGCCGTTGACGAAGAAGGTCGGCGTCGAATCGACGCCGTATTTCGTCTGCGCCTCATATTCTTCGGCGACGATCTGTTTCGAGAGATCCTGGTCGTTGATGCATTTGTCGAATTGATCGGCGCCGATGCCGCCGAGCGCAGCGATCTTCTTCAGTGCATCGGTCGGGTCTTTCTGCACGCCCCAGACCATCTGTTGCTTGAACAGCACTTCGACGAAGGCGGGGTAGCGATCGGGCGGGGCGCAGCGTGCGACCATCGCCGCTTTCAGCGCGTTCTGGTCGAGCGGGTAATCGCGATAGACAATCTTCGCCTTACCAGTGTCGACCCATTCCTGTTTCAGCTTCGGGTAGGTGTGCTCTTCGAAATCGGCGCAATGCGGGCAGGTGAGCGAGAAGAATTCGAAAATCGTGTTCGGCGCATCGGCTTTGCCGAGCACGCGATCGTCCGGCTTCACTTGCGGCGCTTCGAACGCATGCGCAGGCGAAGCAGCGGCGGTGATGCCGCCGAGCAACGCGAAAGCCGCGAGGGCTAACCAGATTTTACGCATGCGCTCCCTCAGAACTACTAGATGTTGATGCTATTGTGACTCGCGCGGTAAATGCAAGCAAACGGCTCAATCCCGCCGTGTTCCTGCGACAACGGTGCCGAGTCGCGCCAATGCCGCACGCAACTCAGGGTCCGCGACTCCAGCGACTCGGGACTCGATTTCGCGCTGTTCTTCCGCGCTCAGTTTGCGCAAGCGCGGTGGCGTCGGCTTGGCATTAAGCGGCGGTCCCTGGATGAAGACGAGTCGCGCAACGGCGCCATAGCCGAAGAACGCATTGATGCGTTCGATCAGCACCGGCTCGAGATGCTGCGCCTCGGGCGCGAAGGCGGAGGCGACGCGCAGACGCAGCGTGCCATTGCGCCGCTCGCCGCGCGAAAAGGTGAGGCGCTCGGGCGACAGTTTCTCCGCCAGCTCCGGTCCGATCACCGCTTCCCATTGCGTCACAAGCTGCGCTTCGCCGAAGCCGCGCTTGCCCAGCGCCGCGCCGGCGATGCGCGGGATCTCGGCGCCAATGGCGCGCAAGCCGCCGCGCCGTTTCTCCACCGACACTCCTTCTGACAAAGATTGGGCTTTCAAAGATTGCGGCGATGCTAGCGTTTCCGGCATCCTCGTGTCGAATGGCTGGGGCGAAGCATCCACAGAAAAAACCGCGCAGCAGCAACGCGAAGGTTAACGATCGCGCGCCTAACGATCGGCTGTCTAACGATCAGGCTGGGCTGCTGCTCGATTGGTACGACCGTCATCGCCGGCGTTTGCCGTGGCGCGCGCTGCCGGGGGAGACGGCCGATCCCTATCGCGTGTGGCTCAGCGAGATCATGCTGCAGCAGACGACGGTCGCGACCGTCGGTCCTTATTTCGCGCGCTTCCTCGAACGCTGGCCCGATGTCGAATCGCTGGCGCTGGCGAAGCTCGACGATGTGCTGCATGCCTGGCAGGGGCTGGGTTACTACGCACGGGCGCGCAATCTTCACGCCTGCGCGCAAGCGGTCGTCGAGCGCTACGACGGCAAATTCCCGGCGAGCGAAGCCGCGCTGCTGAGCCTGCCCGGCATCGGCGCTTATACGGCGGGGGCGATCGCCGCGATCGCCTTTAACCAACATGCGGCGCCGGTCGACGGCAATATCGAGCGCGTGATCGCGCGGCTCTATGCGGTGACGACGCCGCTGCCCGATGCGAAACCGGAATTGCGCAAGCTCGCTGCCACGCTGGTGCCGAAGGATCGGCCCGGCGATTTCGCGCAAGCGGCGATGGATCTCGGCGCGACGATCTGCACGCCAACCAAGCCCAAATGCGTGCTCTGCCCGTGGCGCGAGGAATGCCGCGCGCGCATCGAAGGCATCGCCGAGGATTTGCCGGCGCGGCAGGCAAAGCGCGCCAAGCCCTTGCGTCGCGGCGTCGCCTTCTGGGCGGTGCGCGGCGATGGCGCGGTGCTGCTGCGTCGCCGACCCGCTAAAGGCCTGCTTGGCGGCATGATGGAAGTGCCGTCGAGCGAATGGGTGAGCGGCGCGCTCGATCGCGAAGCGGCCGAGAAAGCCGCGCCGGTGAGCGCGCGCTGGTCGGTGCTGCCGGGTGTCGTCCGCCACAGCTTCACGCATTTCGATCTCGAGCTCATGGTGCTGACCGGCAAGACGCGCGCGACGAAAGCAGAAGGCGTGTGGGTGCAGCCCGATGCGCTCGACACGCAAGCACTGCCCACGGTGATGAAGAAGGTGATTGCGTTCGCGCTGGGGGGATTCCCGCGAACGATGTAGCGATTGCCATGTAGCGATTGCCTCCAGGCGCCCTATCGGGCACCATCGGCGCGCAGGGAGGAAGAAGAATGAAACGCTGGCCCGTTGCGGCCGTGTGCGTGTGTGTTCTTGCATCGGCGTATTCGTCGCCGGCATGCGCGCTCGATCACATCAAGATCAATTATGTCGAGCCCGCGCCCTATTACGCGCCGCTTTTCCTCGCCATCGACAAGGGCTATTTCGCCGCGGACGGCGTCGAAGCCGAGCTGGTGCAGGCGGGCGGCGGCGTGGCGACGCCGGCGCTGATCGCCGGCGACCTCGATTTCAGCACCTCGGGCTCGGTCGCGATCAGCGCGATCCTCAAAGGAGCGAAGCTCCGCGTTCTCTTCGTCACCAGCGACCGCCCGGCTTTCGAGGTGTGGGCGCAGCCCGAGATCAAGAGCCTCCAGGATCTCAAAGGCAAGCAGGTCGGCATCATCAGCCGCGGCGACACCAGCGAGATCGCGTTTCGCTATTACCTCTCCAATCACAAGCTGCCGGGCGATTTCGTCGCTTATACGCCGCTCGGCACCGGCACGGCGCGCATCGCCGGCATGGTGTCGGGCACCTATGCGGCATCGCTCCTCGGCGTCAACGAGATGGAGGAGCTCAAGGCCACCGGCAAGTTCGAGCGGCTGCATCTCCTTGCCGATCTGACGAAAGACGTGCGCATGGTCTTTAGCGGCCTCGCCGCGCGCGACGCGGTGATCGCCCAAAAGCCCGATCTCGTGCGCCGCGTGCTGCGCGGCATCCTCCAAGGCATGGCGCATACCAAGGCCTCGCGTGCCGATGCGATCGCGGCGATGGTCACGCATGGCGCCGGCGACGCGAAGAAGGCCGGCGCGCAATACGATTCGAGTGTCGGGCTGCTGGATTCGACCGGCACGACCTCGCTGCAGAACGAGACCGTCGAGCTGAAATTGCGCGGCGAACTGCTCGGCATTCCCCAGGCACAATTGAAGAAATCCGCCGATGTCTTCGATTTCAGCCATGTCCAGAAGGCGGCCGCCGTACTCAAGGCGGAAAATTGGCAACCGAGGATCAGTAAAGTCGAATGATAAAACGTATCGCTCTCGTTCTTGGTCTTTTTGCTTTGTTTGTCGCCGCGCCGGCCTCGGCCGCGGACAAGGTGAAGCTCAGCTTCGTCGTGCCGGTGACGGAATATGCCGATCTCCTGCTTGGTTATGATGCGGGCTATTTCACCGACGAGGGGCTTGATGTCGAGCTGGTGCAGGCTGGCGGCGGCGTCGCGACGCCGGCGCTCATCGCCGGCGATCTCAATCTCAGCGGCTCACCGGGCGCGGCGATCAGCGCGATCCTCAAAGGCGCGAAGCTCAAAGTGGTGTTCGTCACCAACGATCGCGCGCCTTATCTCCTTTGGGCGCAGGAGGACATCAAGACGGTCGCCGATCTCAAAGGCAAAGCGGTCGGCGTCATTACCCGCGGCGATACGACCGAGATCGCCATGCGCTATTTTCTCGTGAAGCAAGGCTTCCCGTCGGATTACGTCTCTTTCACGCCGCTCGGCACCGGCACAGCGCGGATCGCCTCGCTTGCCTCGGGCTCCTATCCGGCGACGATCCTCGGCGTCATCGAGACGGCGCAGCTCAAAGCCTCGGGCCGCGGCAAGGGGCTGCATCAGCTCGCCGATTTCCGCCACATCGTGCATATGACTTTCAGCGGCATCGCCACCAGCGATGCGATGATCGCCCAGCATCCCGATGTCGTGCGCCGCGCGATGCGCGCCGCCTTGAAGGGCATCGCGCTCGCCAAGGCCGCACGCGAGACGACGATCGATTCGATCATGAAGCACGGCAACAAGGATCGCGAATCCGCCGGCATCGATTACGATGCGACCGCGCCCGAGCTCACCGATACCGGCACGATGCCGGAAGAGGACCAGGCCTTCGAGCTGAAGCTGCGTGGCGAGCTGCTGGGCGTGCCGCCCAAGAAAGATGCCGACGTATTCGATTTCAGCTTCGTCAAGAAAGCCGCCGCCGAGCTCAAGGCGGAAAACTGGAAACCGAAAACAGGGAGTCGATCGCCATGAAACGCTTTGCTCTCGCGCTGGTCGCCGCAACATTTATCGGTAACTCGGGGGCGGCCTTCGCGCTCGATCATATAAAGATGTCCTATGTCGTGCCGACGGTGAATTACGGTGCGCTCTTCGTCGCCGTCGACAAAGGCTATTTTGCCAAGGAAGGCATCGAGGTCGAGATCGTGCAGGCGGGAGGCGGCGTTGCGACGCCGGCGCTTATCGCCGGCGATCTGCAATTCTCGGGCTCGCCCTCGGTTGCGCTCAGCGCCGATATGAAAGGCGCAAAGCTCAAAGCGATCTTCGTCGGCTCCGACCAGTCGGGCTTCCAGCTCTGGGTCCAGCCCGACATCAAGAAGCTCGAGGATCTGAAGGGCAAGCAGATCGGCATCATCAGCCGCGGCGACACGACCGAGATTGGCATGCGCTACATCCTCGCCAAGCGCAAGCTGCCCGACGATTTCCTCGCCTATACGCCGTTGGGACCGGGCATTGCGCGTGTCGCGGCGCTGCAATCGGGTAGTTTTCCCGGTGCGCTGATCGATACGAGCCAGGTTGCCGAGATGCAAAAGGCGAAGAAGCTCGGCAAGCTGCATCTGCTCATCGACCTCAATAAAGAGGTCCATATGGTGTTCGGCGGCTATGCGACCTCCGATGCGCTGATTGCGTCGAACCGGCCGCTGGTGCAGCGGACCGTGCTGGCGCTCATGAAGGGCCTCGCCGTGGTGCGCGGCGATCGTGCCTCGACCGTCGCTTCGCTGATCAAGCATGGCGCGACCCCGGAGGCCGCCGAGCAGAACTACACCGATTTCGCCCACACCATGTCGCCGACCGCGGTGACCACCGACGAGGATCAAGCGCTCGAGCTGACGGTGCGCGCCGAGATGCTCGGTATCGATCCCAAGACCTTGCCGCCGCCTTCGAACTTCTTCGATTTCAGCTTCGTCAAGGAAGCCGCCGCCCAACTCAAGAAAGAGAATTGGAAACCGTGAAACGCATCAGTGTTGCCGTCATCGTACTCGCTCTCCTGGCGCTGGCCTCGGCCGGCGCGCAGGCGGCTGATAAAGTCCGGCTCTCCTATGTGCTGAGCTCGGTCGAATATGCCGACGACTTCCTCGCCATCGACAAGGGGTATTTCAAGGAAGAAGGCATCGATATCGATCTGCAGCAGGCCGGCGGCGGCGCCGCGGTGCCGGCGCTGATTTCCGGTGATATCGATTTCACCGGCTCGGGCTCAAGTGCGATCAGCGCGATCCTCAAAGGCGCGAAGCTCAAAGTGCTGCTCGTCGTCGACGCGCATCCGGCCATGCAGATCTGGGCGCAGCCCACGGTCAAGAGTTTCGCCGATCTGAAAGGGAAGCCGATCGGCATCATCAGCCGCGGCGACACGACCGAGATCGCGATCCGCTACTACCTCGCCAAGCATAAGCTACCGGACGATTACGTCTCCTATACGCCGCTTGGCGCCGGCGTCACGCGCTTTGCGGCGATTGCTTCGGGCAGCTTCCCCGCCGCGCTGGTCAATGCCAGCGAGGTCGAGAAAATGCGCGCGAGCAACAAGCTCGGCAATCTCCACCGCATCGTCGACCTCCGGAAGGAGATCACGATGACCTATAATGCGCTCGGCACCTCCGATGCGCTGATCGCCAAGAATCCCGATCTCGTGAAGCGCATGGTACGGGCGATGCTCAAAGGTGTACTGACGGTGAAAGCCTCGCGCGCCGAGACGATCGCGACTCTCTTGAAGCACGGCCAGAGCAATGCCGAGGCGATCGGCACCGAATACGATAACCTCATCGATTCGCTGACCGAGACCGGCACGATACCGAAGGACGCGCAGGCGCTCGATGTGTCGCTGCGTGCGGAGATGCTCGGCGTGGCGAAGGACAAGGCGCCGCCGCCCTCCAGCGTGTTCGATTTCAGCTTCGCCGAGAAGGCGCTCGCCGAATTGAAGGCGGCGCATTGGTCGCCGCCGCGCTAGTTCTGTGCCATTTTGGACCGTCATTGCGAGAAGGCCCGGCGGGCCGACGAAGCAATCCAGGAGCATCATGTGCCGCTCTGGATTGCTTCGCTTCGCTCGCAATGACGATTGCTCTAATCGAGGCAGATTGGTTTAAAATAACACTATGGTCCGCGAAACGCCGCGCTCGCGCGTAGGCAACACGCGCAACGATCCGTCGGCGCCGATCCTCATCATGGGCGGCAGCTACGCCAAGCGCTCGGCGACGACAGTGCTGATGCGCTACACGGCAAAGCTCTTCGAGGAGCGCGGCATGCCCTATGAGCTGCTGCCGCTCGATGCGCTCGAGTTGCCTTTCTACCATCCCGATCTGCATGCCGAGACGTGCCCGCCGGCGGAGTTCCTCTTGGGTGCGTTTCGCAATGCACGCGCTTTCGTCTGGTGCACGCCTTCCTATCACTACAGCATCAGCGGTGCGTTCAAGAACGCGATCGATTTCCTCGAGCTCACTGCCGATGACAATCCGCCTTATCTCGGCGGGCGGCTCGTCGGGCTCATCGCCACGTCTTCGGGGCCGATCGCGGCGGTGCATGCGATCGGCGCGATGGAACAGATCGTCCATGCGCTCAGGGGCTATGTCGTTCCGGCGACGG
Source organism: Allostellaceae bacterium (assembly GCA_035573175.1). Lineage (GTDB taxonomy): Bacteria > Pseudomonadota > Alphaproteobacteria > ATCC43930 > CGMCC-115725 > CAIKMD01. The sequence goes on along the minus strand of DATMZZ010000397.1, from coordinate 7,894 downwards.
CGCCGATCGGCCCGGTCAAAGCCGCGGTCGATACCGAAGCCGGCGTGATCAAGGACGATCGCACGAAGCTGAAACTGATCCAGATGGTCGAGGAGATGCGCGATGCGTTGGCGGTTCGGGGGTAAGCGCTCTCGTCCCTTTTTTGTTTCGTCATGCCCGCGAAAGCGGGCATCCAGTCTGCGGCTCTGGATTCCCGCTTGCGCGGGAATGACGTTGTTGGTGTTTGCGTGCGGCGTCGCCCATGCCGAAGACAAAATCCGCTTTTCCTATGTCGTGCCGACGATCGACTACACGCCGCTGCTGGTCGCGATCGACAAGGGCTATTTCACGGACGAAGGCATCGCGGTCGAGCTGGTGCAGGCGCAAGGCGGGATTGCGACGCCGGCGCTGATCTCGGGCGATCTCGATTTCAGCGGCTCGTCCTCGGCGGCGATCAGCGCGGTCTTGAAAGGTGCGCATCTCAAAGTGCTCACCACCGGAGAGGATCACTCGGCCTATCAGCTTTGGGTCAAGCCCGGCATCACCAGCCTCGAGCAATTGAAAGGCCAGCAGGTCGGCGTCATCAGCCGCGGCGACACGACCGAGATCAGCCTGCGCTATGTGCTGGCACAGCGCCATCTGCCGGACGATTTCGTCTCCTTCACGCCGCTTGGCGCGACGGCGGCGCGCGTTGCCGCGATCACGACCGGAAATTTCATGGCGGCGGTGATCGATGGCGGCGAGAGCTCCGACATCGACGCAATGCAAAAAACCGGCAAACTCAAGATGCTCATCGACATGCACGCGACCGTGAAGATGGTGCTGTCGGGCTTTGCCACTTCGGACGCGCTGATCGCCAAGAATCCCGATCTGGTCCGCCGCACCATGCGCGCGATCTATAAAGGCACCGCGACGGTCAAAGCGCATCCGCAAGCGGCGGTCGACAGTATGATGAAGCACGGGCTCGACAAGGGCGCGGCGGAGTTCTCGGCCCGCGAATTCGTCCCCGGCATGCTCGCCTCGGGCGCCGTACCGCGCGAGATGCAAGCGAACGAGATGAAACTGCGCGGCGAAATGCTCGGCCTGCCGCCCGATAAGGTGCCGCCGCCGGAGCAGGTGTTCGATTACAGTTTCATCCTGAAGGCGGCCGAGGAGCTCAAGGCCGCAGGCTGGAAGCCAAAGTCTTAGCGCATCGCAGAAACTTCGTTTCCTGCGACCTGTCTCAAGCCAGGGCGCGCCGGTCGGCGGACCCTGAGCCTGCCTGACGCAGGCTAACGCCGCGCTCGGCTCGACAGCAGGGCAGCGATACAAACATCGAGCAAAACGATGCCGCCAACCGCGGCAATCGCGATCGCGATATTGCGCGTGGTGTGGCGCTCCTTGCGGCGGCCGATGCTCAGCGTCGCGAGATCGCCGAAAACGCGTGCCCACATGGCGGGGCCGAGGAATCCCACAAGTGCGGCAGCACCGGCGGCGATCCCGCGGCTGCCATAGCGGCGCAACAGCGGCTCTTTGGCATGGAAGCCGAGCCGTGCGGCAAGCTGCGACGGCGCGACGACCTCTAGCGCCCCGAGCAGGATGGAAAACCAGCCAAGGCCCTGTGCTGCAAGCCGCGAGAGGTTCGCCCGCGGCGCCGGCCGCGCCAACGGAATGAGATCGCGGGTCGAGTGGAAAATCGAGGTTGCATTCATGGCTTGGCTCCTGAGACGGTGATGCAGCGCATCGCTCTATCTCGGTAACGCAAGCGGATAAGATGGAGTTGCGGTCTTTGCGCCGAGCGGCCCACGCGGGCGCTAAACGCTCATCTCGGCGCGGATTTGCTGGCGGAAACGCTCGATCGGCACGGGCTGTCCCTTGCGATCGACAAACCAGAATTCCCAGCCGTTGCAGGAAGGCGCGCCTTGCACCTCGGCGGCGACCTGATGGATCGAGCCTTTGGCGTCGGCCGAGATCAGCGTGCCGTCAGGGCGCACTTTCGCCGTCCAGCGCCGGCGCGCATCGAACAGCACTTCGCCGGGCTTCAGCAAGCCGCGCTCGATGAGGCTGCCGAAGGGCACGCGTGGCGCCGCGTTCTTCTCTTCCGTCGTCGCGATCTCATCGCCGATGCCCTGCTCGATCGCGGCGATGCGCTCGCGTGCGACGGCGATGTATTCCGGGTTCTGCTCGATGCCGATCCATTGCCGGCCAAGGCGCCGCGCGACCGCGCCGGTCGTGCCGGTGCCGAAGAAAGGATCGAGCACGAGATCGCCGGGCTTCGATGAGGCGAGCAGCACGCGGTGGAGCAGGGCTTCGGGCTTCTGCGTCGGATGCGCTTTCTTGCCGTCGCGCTTGATACGCTCGCTGCCGCCGCAAAGCGGGATCAGCCAGTCGCTGCGCATCTGGATGCCTTCGTTCAGCGCCTTCATCGCCTGGTAATTGAAGGTGTAGCGGCTGTTCTGCGATTTCGCGCACCACAGCATCGTCTCATGCGCGTTGGTGAAGCGCCGGCCGCGGAAATTCGGCATCGGGTTGGTCTTGCGCCAGACGATGTCGTTCAGCACCCAATAGCCGAGATCCTGGAGGATCGTGCCGACGCGATAGATGTTGTGATAGGAGCCGATAACCCAGAGCGTGCCGTCAGGCTTCAGCACGCGGCGCGCGGCGGCGAGCCAGTCGCGGGTGAAGCGGTCATAGGTCGCGAAATCGGCGAATTTGTCCCAGTCCTCCTCGACGCCGTCGACCCGGCTGTTGTCGGGGCGGTGGAGCTCGCCGGCGAGCTGGAGGTTGTAGGGCGGATCGGCGAAGACGAGATCGACCGATTCCTCGGGCAGCCGCTGCATCGCCGAGACGCAGTCGCCTTTGATGATAGAGCCGTCCTCGATGGCGGTCCCATCGCGAACAACAAACGGCCGGCTCGAAGCCGAATCCCCCGAAGCTTTCCCCATGGGGCCGGGATTCTGAGGGTCGCGACTCGGCGCGTCAACAGAAATATTTAAGGAGTCAGAGAGGCTTAGTCGGCCAAGCTCATATCGAGGTCGAGGCTGAGTTGGAGCGGCGCGAAGGTCATACGGTGATGCCGGGTCGGACCAAGGCTCAAGATTGCGGCGCGATGCTCCTCGGTGGCGTAGCCGACATTGGTCATCCAGCCATAGCCGTCATAACGCAGCGCGAGCGCGCGCATCAGCCGATCGCGCGTTGTCTTGGCGATGACCGAAGCCGCGGCGATCGAGAGCGAGAGCCCGTCGCCGCCGATCACGGTCTTCACCGCGCAAGGCAGCGGCGGCGGCTGATTACCGTCGATCAGCGCGATATCGGGCATCACGCCCATACGCATCAGCGCGCGGCGCATCGCGACGAAGGTCGCCTGCAGGATGTTGATGCGCTCGATCTCGCGCACGCTCGCCGCGCCGACGCCGATTTTAATCGCGCATTGCCGGATCATCAGCGCGAATTCATCGCGCTCCTCGAGGCTGAGCTTTTTCGAATCGTCGAGCTCGTTGCGCAGCCGGCGCGGGATCCGCCGGCGGTCGAGGATCACGGCGGCCGCAACCACCGGCCCGGCGAGAGGGCCGCGCCCCGCTTCGTCGATGCCGCAGACGATGCCGTCGCAGCCGCGCTCCAATACGAAATCGGGCATTCCCCCCGAATCCCTTCCTTAGGCGGCCCTTTCCTCACGTTTCGATAGTCAAGGTGCTCCCGATCGCGAGACGGAGTTGATCGGCGGCACGACCGCGATTGACCGCGATCTCGACCAGGCCGTTCGAATTCTCATACCAAAACGCGTGACCATCGGGCACGGCGGAAAAGGTCGCGGCGTGGATAACTCGCGTTTTATCCCCAAGAACCAGCGTCGCATGCGTGGGAACGACGCTGCCGCGCAGCCCGGTCATGGCATTGCCGTAATGGTCGATATAGACGATCTCGGCGAGATCGTCGGGCCACCGCGGCTGCGGAATCGTGTCGCGAGCACGCATCGGCGGCCGCGAGCCATGCGAGAGCATCGCCGCAACCGGCGCAAAAAGATCGCGGCCGTGGAAGCTCGTCGAAAGTCGCGGCGGATGCCAAGTGACCTCGAAGCAATGCGCGCTCTTGGCGCGGCGCAAGACCAGCTCGAACAACCCGTTCTCCGGTCCGACATACCAGCGGCGATCGGCTTCGATCATCAGCGGCGCGCGCGAGCCGCCGACACCGGGATCGACGACGCAAAGAAAAACCGTGCCGGGCGGAAACCATTCGGCATAGGCGGCGAGGAGATAAGCGGCAGCACGTGGATTACCGGCCGGCGCGTCCGAAAACAGATCGACGATATCGGCCTGCGGTGCCTCGCCATGCAGCACCGCCTTCATCTGGCCGATATAGGGGCCTTCGAGTCCGAAATCGGTGAAGAGGACGATCATCGGCGAATTATGGACCCCACATAGGGTAGGACAAGGGCGATCAAGTCTTAGTGGCGAGTCGCGCTTGCCCCTCGGCGCTCACTTACGGCAGGTCATACGCGATGACGACAATCGCGACTTTCGCCAAGCCCAAGCTTCCACCGCTGCATCACACGTTGCTCGACGGCGCGGCGCATCTCGTGCCGCCACGGCCCGGCATGGTGGCGAGTGCGCTCAAAGCGGCGTCGCGCGGCGACGGCCATCCGGTGATCGTGGTGCCGTCTTTCCTGCACGGCGACGCGCACACCGCACCGCTGCGGCGCTTCCTCGCCAGTTGCGGCTATGCGGCCCTCCGCTGGGGCCTCGGCACCAACCTTGGCCCGACCGCCGCAACGCTCGATGGTATCGAGGCGCTGCTCGACGCCGTCCATCGCCGCCATGGCCGCAAGGTGACGCTGATCGGCCACAGCCTCGGCGGCGTGATCGCGCGCGAGCTGGCGAAGCAGCATCCGGATCAGGTACGGCAATTGCTGGTGTTGGCGAGCCCGATCCACCTGCCGACCGCGAGCCCGCTGGAGCCCGTCTATAAGCTTCTCGCGCACTGGCACAGCATCGATCCGGAAGCCTCGGCGGCGGAGCTCAACACGCCGCCCGATGTGCCGGTGACCGCGATCTATACGGAGAGCGACGGCATCGTCGCCTGGCAAAGCTGCCGCGAGATCGAAGGCGCGCGCCGCGAGAGCATCGAGATCCGCGGCGCGCATGGCACGATGGTGCGCAACCTCGCGGCCTGGCGAATCATCGCCGACCGCCTGGCGCAGCCCGAAGACGAGTGGCGGGCTTACCAGGAATAAGATTCACAACGGAGATACGGAGAAGAGGGAGAAAGAATTCACAATGAGACGGTGAGGCGGTGAGGAAATTCTTACGCGCTACGCGCGCCTTATTTCGTCTTTCACTGTCTCATTTTCTCATTGTGATCTTACTTTTTCTTCTCTCTCTTCTCCGTGTCTCCGTGGTGAACCCCTAGAACAGACTCAGCTGCGCGGTTTCTTTCTTTTTCACGGGTGCTTGGAAGAGCGAGCAATCGAGGCGGCGGTTGTCGCGCTTCTTGTTGAGGCCGAGGCGGTGGCAGGCGGCTTCGTGGCGGATGCGCAGCATCTCGGCATAGGGGCCGGTGCCGATCTGGCGCGTGCCCCATTCGGATTGATAGGCCTTGCCCTCGCGGCTCTGCTTGATGAGCGACATCACATGCTTGGCCTTGCCGGGGAAATTCGCCTGCAGCCATTCCTCGAAGAGGCCGGCGAGTTCGAGCGGCAGGCGCAACAGCACATAACCGGCCGAGCAGACGCCGCGCGCCACCGCGGCTTCGAGGATCGCTTCGAGCTCGGCATCGTTGAGCGCCGGGATCATCGGCGCCGCCATCACTGCCGTCGGAATACCGGCGCTGGCGAGCGCCTCGATCGTCTCGAGCCGGCGCTCCGGCGTCGCGGCGCGCGGCTCCATCCGGCGCGCGAGGTTGCGGTCGAGGGTGGTGACCGAGACGGCGGCGCTGCAGAGATGATCCTTCGCCATCGCCGACAGGATGTCGATATCGCGCTGGATGAGCGCGGATTTTGTGAGCAGCGTCACCGGATGGCGGAATTCTGCGAGGACTTCGAGAATGCGGCGCGTCAGTCCGAGCTTCCGCTCGATCGGCTGATAGGCATCGGTGTTGATGCCGAGCGCGATCGGCTTCGGCTTGTAAGAGGGTTTCGAGAGCTCGGCGCGCAGCAGTGCCGGCGCGTCCTCTTTGACGAAGATGCGGCTCTCGAAATCGAGGCCGGGCGAGAGGCCGAGATAGGCATGCGTCGGGCGGGCGAAGCAGTAGATGCAGCCATGCTCGCAGCCGCGATAGGGATTGATCGAGCGGTCGAAGCCGACATCGGGCGAATTGTTGCGCGCGATGACGGTCTTCGATGTGTCGCGGAGATACTGCGTCTCGAGCGGCGGCGCCTCTTCGTCTGCGCTGCCCCAGCCATCATCGATCGCGACATGCGTGCCGCGCTCGAACCGGCCGTCCGCATTGCTGATCGCGCCCCTGCCTTTGCGCGGAGCAGGGGGAAACGCTTCATCCATGAAACTAATATCTGCTCGTGGTGTGAACAAATCAAGAACTCTACAGGATGAGCCCATCCGAGTTTCGATAAGTGGCTGGAATCGCGTTTTAAATTGTCACGATCCTGAACCACCGCAGCGCGAGTCGGGTTGCGCCGAATTATTAATGCCGAACGCGTCGAGGTCGGGTTGCCGATACGCTGGAAAACGTAGCAAGAACAACCAATTCAATGGGTTAGGGCGCGAGCGAGGACGTCTTACCCATTGGTTGTGATTTCAACCAGTGGGTGGATTTACCTCAGCCTGCCTTCGTCGGCTGCTTCAGATGTTCCTGCAGCCGCGGCATCAGCTCGACCAGGTTGCAGGGGCGGTGCCGGTTGTCGAGCTGGTGCTTGATGATGTCGTCCCAGCCGTCGCGGCAGGCGCTGGGGGAGCCGGGCAGGGCGAAGAGATAGGTGCCGCCGGCGACGCCGGCGGTCGCGCGGCTCTGGATCGTCGAGGTCCCGACCTTCTGATAGGAGAGGAAGCGGAAGAGTTCGCCGAAGCCGGCGATCTCTTTCTCATAGACTTCGTGGAAGGCTTCCGGCGTGACATCGCGGCCGGTGACACCGGTGCCGCCGGTCGAGATCACGACATCGATCGCCGCATCGGCGATCCAGGCTTTGAGCTGCGCGATGATCGCCGCTTTGTCGTCGCGCACGATCTTGCGTGTTGCGAGCTTGTGGCCGTCGCGCGTCAGCATGTCGATCAGCGCCTGGCCGGATTTGTCGTCCGCCTCGCTGCGCGTGTCCGAGACGGTCAGGACCGCGATGTTGACCGGAAGGAAAGGCCGGGTTTCGTCAATTCTGCCGGGCATAGAGGCCGTCCCCGCTTTGAACGGCGGCGCTTCTCGTTGTCGCGCCGTCGTAAGCGGTATAGGTCGGCCATTTACCGGCAGCAAGCGCGTCGAGATCGGGCATCGGCTGGCCCAGACGCTGGCGGTAGATCCAGTAATTCGTCAGCACTTTTTGCGTGAAGACGCGCGCTTCTTTCGCCGGGATGCTCTCGATGAAGAGCAGCGGGTCGTCGCGATATTCGGGATGCGCCGCTTGCCATCGCGCGGTCGCGGTCGGCCCTTGGTTATAAGACGCGGCGAAGAGGATCAGATTGTTGCTGATATGCGGGTCGCGCAGCAGGAGCTTCACATATTCCTGCGCCAGCATGAGATTGTATTCGGGATCGTTGAGCGCATCGCGCTCCTTCTTGCTGTCGGGCTTGCCGAGCGTCGCGCCGGCGCTCTCCGCCACGGAGCGCGCGGTCGCGGGCATCAGCTGCATCAGCCCGGCCGCGCCGGCCTGGCTATGCGCGCCCGGCGTGAATTGCGATTCCTGCCGCATCAGCGCGTAGAGCAAGGCCCGGTCGACGGTGAAACCGCCGATCGGCTGCCAGCGCGGCACCGGATAAAGCGCGACCTCGCGGCTCTT
>DATMZZ010000396.1:0-6403 GCA_035573175.1 Allostellaceae bacterium | reverse complement strand
CAATGCGGCTCTTCAACGAGACGATCGCCGCCCTCGCGGCGGCCGCATTTGAGATTGGCGGGAACGGCGATGTCCATCTGCTTCGGATGTGCCAGGCCGAGATTGTTCATGTAGCCGACGAAATCGTCCTCGCACAGCTCGCCGCCAAGTCGCGGGTTGAAGCGCTTCTCCTCGCCGACGCTCGACACGGTGAGGCCGCGATAATCATGCGCGGGATAGAGCAGGCAGGATTCCGGCAGCGAGAAGATCTGCGCATGCACCGCGCGATACATCGCGCGCGGATCGCCTTGCTGAAAATCGGTGCGGCCGCAGCCGCGGATCAGCAGGCAGTCGCCGGTGAAGGCCATGCTCTCGTCGTCGAGCACGTAGGTTAGGCAGCCATTGGTGTGGCCCGGCGTGGCGCGCGCCTGGAGAAAGCGGCGGCCGAATTTCACCCGGTCGCGATCTTTCAGATAGAGGTCCGCGCCCTCGGCACCGCTATCGGTGGCGACGACGATGCGGTTGCCTAACCGCTGCTTGAGGTTCCAGGCGCCGGTGACGTGATCGGCGTGGATGTGAGTCTCGAGCGTGTAAAGGAGTTTCAGATCGAGTTCGCGCACCAGCGAAGAATCGCGCGGCGCTTCGTCATAGACCGGATCGATCAGGACCGCTTCGCGGCTTTCCGGATCGGCCAGGAGATAGGTGTAGGTCGATGATTGCGGCTCGAAAAGCTGCCTGAACAGCATGGCGCACCGCCTTTCATGGCTGATATTGCTGATCGCGCCATTGCGCGGTGCCGATCGCGCGGCGAACGAACCGGCCCTCGAAAATAACAGAACTGTCCCCCGGGCAGGACCTTAAAATGCGCAGCCGGCATCCGGCTCAAAGGTGGTAGGCACGGGTGGGGTTCGTTGCTTCGATCCCTCAACCGAATGTAGAGCGGTGCCTATTATCGCCCGGCCTGCGGCTCGCCGTGGCGGTCAACGTTCCGGCGCCTTGCCCGGCGTGTCTTTGATCGCGCTCAGACCGCCTTCGGCGATTTTCGCCAGCCGCTCATATTCCTGTGCGATCTCGGTGAGATAGCTGCGCACCTTCGCGTCGCGTGCGTTCTCGAGCATCGCCCGCGCCTCGGCGGCACGGCCGCGCCAATATTCCGGAGACCGATGTCTGTCTGTAGGCAGAAGGATGGCTCTTCCCTGGTCGCGGGCGGCATCCTTGCATCCGTCCTGCGCGCCGTCTTGTCAGGGATTGCTGTTCTCGCGCGCGCTGTTCCCTGAACGCGAGATATTCGCTCGCTAACGCTCTTTGCGGAAACGGCCCGGCGATAGCCCGGTCTCGCGCTGAAAGCGCCGCGTGAACGAGGCCTGGTTCTCGAAGCCGACAGCGAGCGCGATCTCCGCCAGCGGCCGGCGCGACTGCAGCAGCAACTCGCTCGCCCGCTCGATGCGGCGCGTGGCGACGAAATTGGCAAGGCTGATGCCGAGCGTGCGCTTGAAGGAGCGGCTGAAATGGAACGGGCTGAGATTGGCCTGCTCGGCGATTTCGGCGAGCGTCATCGGCTCGTCGAGACGGCTCTCGATATAATCGAGCACGCGCGCCAGACGGTCGCGCGCCAGCTTGCCGGCGGTCGCCAGCCGCGCCGCATTGCCGACCACGCCGCGCACGAGCTGGATGGCGATGGCGCGGTTGAGCGCGTCGGCCATCAGATGATCCCGGAACGGCGAATCGACTTCGGCGAGCAGCAGATGCATCAGCTTTGCGAGGACCGGATCGGTCATCGACCATACCGGCTCGAAGCTCGTGGAGGCCGGGGCCGTCAATTCGGCGGCGACGCCTTCATAGCTCGCGGCCGATGGAGCACGCCGATCACCGCGCCCGCGCCCATCACGGTGCGAACCTTCACGCCGGCCGGCACGAAGGAGATGCCGGTGATCGTGAGCTGATACGGTTTGCCGCTCTCGACCTGGACGGTCGCATTCGGCACCGGCGCGAGCTGCAAATTGAGGCGATGCTGCGTGCCGGTGTTCTGCATCTCGCGCGCCGGACGGTGCATGCTGCAGACCATCAGATCGGGCCAGGATCGCGTTTTGATAGCGGCGGGCGTCAGACCTCGTTGAGGCGCGGCCCTTTTCGCGTCGCTTTTCCCGGCCATGGCCATAGCAATCCCACCATCTCGCAGCCGCAGTGACGGCTGCTAATATACGCACGAGCGCTGGTCGGAGGGAGCAATATGACTACTCGCGTGTGCGCCACATTCGGTATGCGAAGCTAATGACCGATCGTCTTTCCCGCATTGCCATTATCGGCGCCGGCATGTCGGGCCTTTATATGGCGGAGATGTTGCAGCGCCGCCGCGATGTCGAATTCACCGTCTATGAGAAGGCGGGCGAGATCGGCGGCACCTGGCGCGACAACACCTATCCCGGTCTCTTCGTCGACGTGCTGTCGCGGCAATACGAATTCCTCTTCCAGCCGAATTACGACTGGTCACGCAAATACGCGCCGCGGGCGGAGATCTTCGCCTATATGAAAAAGGTCGCGCGCTCGCGCGGCTGGTACCGGCATATTCGCTTCAACACCGAGATCATTGCGGCGCGTTTCGATGCGGCGGCCGGCAAGTGGCATCTAAAGACCGCTGCGGGCGAGACCGACATCGTCGATTTCTTCGTCGTCGCCACCGGCTTTTTGGCGAAGCCCGTCTTGCCCGATATCGCTGGGCGCGACAGCTTCACCGGCAAGTCGTTCCATTCGGCACGCTGGGATCATTCCATTCCGCAAGACGAAAGGCTGCGCTGGGGCGTGATCGGCGCGGGCTGCAGCGGTATCCAGATCACCGAGGCGCTGGCGTGGAAGAACGTCAACGTCACGCAATTCGTGCGCCGGCCGCAATGGATCCATATCCGCGAGAATCCGCATGCGAGCTGGTGGGAACGGCTGAAGCTGCGCCTGCCCAGGCAATACCAGAAAAGGCAACGCGAGCTCTGGGATTTCATCATCGAAGGCGATGCCTGGCGGCTGAAGCCCGGGCCGCGGCGCGAAGCGATGGAGCGCGAATATCGCTCCTATCTCGACGTTATCCGCGATCCGGAGCTGAAGAAGAAGCTCACGCCGACCTATCACCTTGGCTGTACGCGCATCCCGAAATCGGATCAGAACTATTACCTCGCGGTGCAGCGCCCGAATGTGACGATCGAAAGCCGCAAGATCGCGCGCATCGTGCCTGACGGTGTCGCGCTCGAGGATGGCACGGTGGTGCCGCTCGACGTGCTCGTCTATGCGACTGGCTTCGACACGCATTCCTATATGCGGCCGATGGAGGTGATCGGGCTGAACGGCGTTTCGATCGCCGAGATGTGGAAAGACAATGTCTTTTCCTATGGCGGCGTCGGTGTGCCCGGCTTTCCGAATATGTTCCTGCTCTACGGGCCATTCGCACCGCTCAACAACGTGCCGGTGCCGCTCGGGCTGGAGCACGAGATCGGCTACATCCTGAAGCTGATGGACGAGGCGCGAAAACGCGGCGCCGCGGTCGCGCCGAGCGCTGCTGCGACCGAGCGCTTCCGCGCCAAGATGCGCGAAGCCTTTCCCGGCACGGTCTGGGTCGGCTGCAAGAACTGGTATTCCGACACGGAAGGCACGCCGATCCTCTGGCCGCTGCCGCAGGACCAGCACAGGGATTTCCTCGCCGAGCCGCGGTTCGATGATCTGGAGTTCGTGCCGATATCTGAAAAGATTCACAATGAGGAAATGAGACGGTGAGGATATTGAATGCGCTTCGCGCAAAAATCCTCATGTCCTCAATGTCTCATTGTGAAATTCTTCGTCTCAGTGGTGATCGGTGTCCTCGCAGAATCGAAACGAGTTTGTGATCGCCGGCGCCGGCGCCGCGGGGCTGATGGCCGCTCGCGAGCTCGCGCGCGCGGGGAAGCGCGTTATCCTTCTCGAAGCGCGCGATCGAAGCGGCGGACGGATCGAGACGCTGCCGGAAGCGGAATTCGGCTATGCGGCCGAGGCCGGACCGGAATTCGTGCATGGCGCCGCGAGCCATACCCGCGCTGTGATGCGCGAGGCAGGATTGTCGCTGACGCCGTCGGGCGGAACGGCCTGGCATGCCGAGCGCGGTGTCCTCTCGGTCGACGAGCGCTCGACGCCGCATACAGCGGAATTCCGGCGCGTCCTCATGGCGTTGAAAAGCGATCTGCCGGTCGCCGAATTTCTCGCGCGGCATTTTGGCGATCCGCAATATGCGGAATTGTGTCGCTCGATCACGCGAATGGTCGAGGGCTATGACGCAGCGGATCCCGCTCGTGCCAGCACCTTCGCGCTGCGCGAGGAATGGATGGGGCGCGGCGTCAGCCAGCAGGGGCGGATCGCCGAGGGCTATGGCGCGCTGATCGCGTTCCTCCTCGCCGAGTGCCGCCGCCATGGCGCGGCCGTCCATTTCGGCGCCGTCGTGAGTGCGATCGATTCGGATCGTGGCAAGGTGACGGTGCAGTGTCGCGATGGCAGCTTCTTCGCGGCAGATGGCGCCGTGCTGACCGTGCCGCTTCCGCTTCTGCGCAGTATCGGCTTGCCGGAAGAGACGAAGGCAATTGCCGGTGCCGCGCTCGCCGACATCGGCTTCGGCAATGTCGTCAAGATCCTCTTGCGCTTCTCCCGGAACTGGTGGGCGAATCACGCGGGACAAAATCTCACGGACATGTCGTTCCTCTTTTCCAGCGCCGCGGTTCCGACCTGGTGGACGCAACATCCGGCGCTGTATCCGGTCTTGACCGGCTGGTTGGCGGGACCGCGGGCCGATGCTGTTGCGACACTTTCCAGCGATGCGCATATCGACATCGCGCTCGGTGCGTTGGCAGAAAATTTTGCCGTATCGCGGGAGTGGCTGAGGGATCTACTGATCGCATCGCGCGCGATCAATTGGGGCGCCGATCCTTTCGCATGCGGCGCCTATTCCTATGCGACGCCGAGCACGCCGCAAGTGCTGGCCCGGCTGGATCGGGCCGATGCGAATATCTGGTTTTCGGGCGAAGCCTTTTACAGTGGTCCGGAAATGGGCACCGTCGAGGCGGCACTCGCCAGCGGATGGCGGGCGGCACAAACGATTTTGTCCGGGCACGCCTAGGTAAGCATTCGATTTCGTGCTGATCGCGCTGCCACTTCGCCCAGCCGCCCGCGATCGGGCATAATCGCGGCCTACTGCCGCCAAGCGGCGAGGGGGGAACATGGAATTTCGCGACGCGAGCCTGCTTCGGATCTTCATCAGCGAGGACGACATGCATGAGGGCCGGCCGCTCGCCGAGACGATCCTGCGCGCGGCGCATGCGGCGGGGCTCGCCGGCGCCACCGTGCTGCATGGTCGCGGCGGCTACGCGCCGAGCGGCCTGCGCGATACGCATTTCCAGTTCCGCCGCGAGGCGCTGCCGATCATCGTCGAAATCGTCGATCTCACGGCGAAGGTCGATGGTTTCCTGCCGACGCTCGATCGGCTCGTCGCCAGCGGTGCTGTCACCGTGCAGCCGGTGCGCTACGCGGCGATCTCGCCGCAGCAGGGTTGACGCGTCAGCGGGGTTTGTTGGCTCGGCCCATGCACCTAATATAAAGCGAGAGCGCGGCGAGCATTCCCCCTCACCCTCCCGTCGCTTCGTGCCGGGTCCCCCCCTCTCCCCAGCGGGGAGAGGGTTGGGGTGAGGGGGCTGAAAGGAGTAATCCGATGACGGCCTGCATGATCGGCTGGGCGCATGGGAAATTCGGCAAGCATGACGGCGTCGACATCGAGGAGATGATCGTCCCCGTCGCAGCCGAAGCGATCCGCGACGCCGGCCTCGCACCGAGTGATATCGACGAGATCTATATCGGCACCTTCAACGGCGGCTTCGTGCGCCAGGATTTTCCGTCCTCGCTGGTGCTGCAACTCGATCCGTCCTTGCGCTTCAAGCGCACCACGCGGGTCGAGAATGCCTGTGCCACCGGCTCGGCCGCGATCTATCAGGGGCTCAATGCCATTGCCGCGAAGAAGGCGCGCGTCGTGCTGGTCGTCGGCGTCGAGAAAATGTCCGAAGCGTCGGGCGCGCAGGTCGGCGATCTCTTGATCCGCGCGGCGTATCTCAAAGAAGAGGGCGCGATCGAGGGCGGCTTCGCCGGCGTCTTCGGCCGCATCGCGCAGGCGTATTTCCAGCGCTATGGCGATCAATCCGATGCGCTCGCCATGATCGCGGCGAAGAACCACAAGAACGGCGCGAGCAATCCTTTGGCGCAGATGCAGAAGGATCTCGGCTACGAATTCTGCCGCACGGTCAGCGACAAGAATCCGCTGGTGGCGGGACCGCTGCGCCGCACCGATTGCTCGCTGGTGAGCGATGGCGCGGCGGCGCTGGTGCTCGCCGATGTCGAGGTTGCTTTACAGAGCAAGAAAGCCGTCGTG
>DATMZZ010000395.1:0-5639 GCA_035573175.1 Allostellaceae bacterium | reverse complement strand
GAGCAGCACATAGCCGAACACCACGCCGAATGCGACCAGCACGGAGAAAGGCGAGAACCAGTCGAAAGTCCCGCCGGTGAAACGATCGCCCGCGACGCTAGGTCCGGCGATCAGTCCGCCCAACGCGAAGCCTTGGCAGAGCGCCGCGATCAGGCTGCCGATGCTAAAGGCATAGTCCCAGAGCCGCCGATGCGCATGCTCGCGATACTCGAAAGCGACGCCGCGGAAGATCAAGGCGAAGATCATCACCATGATCGGCAGGTAAAGCGCGTTGAGCAAAACGCCGTAGACGACGGGGAAGGCGCCGAAGAGCGCGCCGCCGAGCACGACGAGCCAACTCTCATTCGCGTCCCAGACGCTGCTCAGGCTCGCCATCATGATGCCGCGGCGATCCTCTTCGCGCACGAAGAGCGAGAGCACGCCGATGCCGAGATCGAAGCCGTCGAGCACGACGTAGAAAGTGAGGAAGAGGCCGAGGAAGCAAAGCCAAACATCGATCAGGAAAAGATGCACGCTGCTGTCCATCGTGCGACTCCTCAGGTTTCGCCCGCGCTCGCCCGATGGCCTTCGGGCGATAGCTTGCGCGGCTCTTGCAACGGCGCCGGCAGTGTGAGATCGGGCCCTTTGCGGATGATCCGCCAGGCGAAGATAACGAAAGTCACGAGCAGCATGCTGTCGATCAGGAAATAGACAGCCGTGGTGAAGCCGACGCTGCCCGCCGAGAGCGCCGAGGCGGCGTCGCTGGTGCGCAGGAGACCATAGATGATCCAAGGCTGGCGCCCGACCTCGCGCACCGTCCAGCCCATATCGACGGCGATATAGCCGAGCGGGATCGACGCTACCCAGGCCCAGAGCAGCCATTTCTGCTGCGCGATCGTCTCGACTTTCAGCCAGCCTTTGATGGCGGCCCAGAGCGTCCACAGCATCAGGAAGAAGAGGGCGAAGCCGATACCCGCCATGATGCGGAAGGCGTAGAAGATCAGCGGCAGGAGCGGCGGCTGATCCTCCGGCGCGAATTCATGCAGGCCCTTCACCTGACCGTCGAGCGTGTTGGTCGCGAGCAAGGACAGAACACCCGGGATCGTTATTTCCCAATCGTTGCGCTGCGCGGCCTTGTTGGGCCAGGCCAGCACGGCCCAATCGGCCGGCTGGCCGGGCGGGTTCGTGTCCCAATGGCCTTCGATCGCCGCGCCTTTCGCCGGTTGATCGGAGAAGATCAACTTACCGCTCGCATCGCCGAGCCAGATTTGCAGCGGCGTCACGATCACGGCGAGCGTTACCGCGAGCAGGAAGGATTTGCGGAAGAATGGAACCGCATTGCCGCGCAGCAGATGCCAGGCGCTGGCGCCGCCGATGACGAAAAGGCTGGTCTCGAGACAGGCGACCCACATATGCGAGACGCCCCAAGGCATATCGGGGTTGAAGATCGCTTGCAGGTAATTGTCGATGACGAAGCGGCCATTCTCCATATGACCGCCCGCGGGCGTCTGCATCCAGGAATTGGCGACGAGGATCCAGAACGCCGACATCGAGCCGCCGAGCGCGACCATCGAGGTTGCGAGCAGATGCATCGCGCGCGGCACGCGGTCCCAGCCGAACATCATGATGCCGAGAAAGCCGGCTTCGAGCATGAAGGCCATGGCGCCTTCGAAGCCAAGGATGTTGCCGAAGAAGCCGCCGGCGACCGTCGAGAAATTTGCCCAATTCGTCCCGAACTCGAATTCGAGCGGCAGGCCGGTGACGACCCCGACGCCAAAATTGAGGAGGAACAGCCGGCCCCAAAAACGCGTCTGGTGATACCAGACGATGTTGTTGGTCCGCATCCAGAGCGCTTCGGTGACGACCAGAAACAGCGACAGGCCGATCGTCAGCACCGGCCAGAGGATGTGGAACAGCGTCGTGATCGCGAATTGCAGGCGCGACAGAGTGACGACGATGTCGGCGGCGCTGGTCATCCCGCACCTCTCGGGCAGCCGGAAAGCTCCTCGATACTGACGAAGCGAAAGGGCCGCGCCAAGGCGGCGACGCGGAGCCGTGGCGTTAGGTCGCGCTCGCCGGTTACTTGTGAGCGGGCAGGAATTCCTCGGTCATGTATTTCGACATATCCGGCTTGGTCGGCAGGATGCCGAGATCGACGAAGGATTCCTGCACCGGCGCGACCGCGGCGGGCGGGAAGGTGCCATCTTTCGAGAAAGACGGCATCACATTGGTGTACTGCTTCTGCTCGACTTCCTCGGCGAAATGATCCTTCGTGCGCGCGAAAGCGATGGTCTCGGTCTTGTGCGAGCCCATATAGGCGACCGCTTCGAGCCAGCCTTTGACAAAGCCGCGCACCGCGGCCGGATTCTTCTGGATGATGTCGGTCGACGCGAAGATGACATTCTGCAGGAAGGCACCGACCCATTCCGAGGCCGGCGCGAGCAGCCGGCCTTTTTTCTGGAGCTCGAGATTCCAGCCGAGCGCCGCGCTGCTGATCTGGGCGTCGATCGCATGCGTCTCGAGCGCGGCGACTTGCGGCGTGGTTTCGGAGCCGTCCGTGACGAAGGTGAAGCTCTTCGGGTCCCAGCCTTCTTTCTTCGCGATCTGGAAGGCGAGCCACTGTGTCAGCGAGCCGACCGTCGAGATGCCGATGCGCTTGCCCTTGAGATCGCTGAGCTTCTTGATCGGCGAATCATATTGCACGATGACGCCGAACAGCGCCGGTGTAATCGCGATCGCGGCGACCGCTTTCTCGGGCGCGCCTTTGACAGCGAATTGGATATCGGGGCCGGCGCCGAGACCGAAATCGATCGCGCCCGCGGTCATTGCCTGATGCAGCTTGGCGCTGCCGCCGAAATCGATCTCGGTCACATCGACGCCGTTCTTCTCGTAGAATTTCTGCTCGATGCCGATGCCGAGCGGCAGGAAGTTGAAAGCCTGCGCCGAGCTGTTGCCGACTTTGATCGCGGAATTCGCCCGCGCCGGTACGGTGTTGAAGGCGGCGACGCTGAGAATGGCGGCGGCAAGAAGCAGACGCGGCGCAAAGCTCATGGCGGATCTCCCCGATTGATTTTTTCTGCCCACCGTTTAGCGGCTGAGGCATGGGCAGGGAAGAGGCGCGCCAATCGGCGTGCGTCACACGGAATCAGGGTCCCCAGATCTGGATTGTCTTCAGACCGAAACGGAATTTATTGCTTGGCCCGCGGTTGTTCGCGCCGCCGAAATCCGCGGCGTGAATCGAGCGCACCGGATCGGGATTGTGAGTACCGAGCGCGAGATTGACGAGAAGCTGCACGCTCATCGGCTTGCCGGCATCGTCGCAATATTGCTCGGCGGCGAAAGTGCCGATCGGACGATCGTCGACCCAGATCGAGATGTTGTAATTCGGCGCGATCTTCGCGCCGAAGCGATGGAAGCCTTGCGCGAAATCGCCGCTCTGGCGGTATTCGAACGAGCCCATATTCCACGGATGCGCTTCGTAACGCGTTGCCGACGTCTCGCCGCGGCCGGGCGGATTGCCGCCGCCACGCATGAAGCAAAGGGACGGTGTGCGCGAGCCGTGCAGTGTGCTCGACATCAGATCGGTCTTGGTGTCGTAAGTCTCGATGATGTCGATCTCGGGTCCCCAGCTCGACGAGCCTTGCGGGGTGCCGGCCGCATGGCCGAGCGTCCACCACGCCGGCCACGCCCCGCTCACCGACGGCACGCGGCATTCGAGCTCGTAATAACCGACCGGGCTCGGCGAGGGCAGGTTGTAGCGCATCATCAACGACGAGATGCTGCCATTGCCGCGCGCGGAGACGACGGGCCCGCCATTCCAGATCGCGACGATGTCGCAATGATCGGCGGCAGGCACGAAATTCGGATTGCCGTCGCTGTGATCGGTGGTGTTGTAGGTCTCGCATTCATCATTGAGCCAGCGCGGCGTCTCGTTCATGAACCAGCCGGCGCGCAGCCAATCGCTGAAGCGTCGGATATCGTTGCCCGGTCCGGTGCCGAAGCGCCATTGCGATTTGCGCTTCCAGCCGGTGCCTTGCGTCGCGGCGGGCGCGCCTTCATCGGCGCGCGCGACGGCGGGCCACATCGATTGGCCGCCGGCGGATAAGACAGGGGGCAGGAGGAGGGATGCGGCGGCCGCTTTCAGCACGTCGCGGCGTCCCGCTGTGGGGAGGATGAGGTGTCGCACCATCTTATTGCCATGCTTTCGTCGGGCACAAAACGTCTGCCGCGCGATTTGGCTGCAATCTTTGCCGTAGATTTCCCGCTAAAGTGACTCGCGTCGCCACAAGCCGAGCCGCCGATGCCGAAGAAAAAAGCCCCCGCCAGCCTCTCGCCCCCCATTCTTTCCCAAGGGGAAATGCGCGTGCTCGAGAAGCTCATCGAGAGCGGCGTGCTGATCGCCGTGCCGCCAAAGCGTATGGGCAAGCCGCGGCCGGTGATCTCGGCGAGCCTGACGCCGGGTAGCCAGACTATCCTGCTTTATCTCTCGCAAGAGCCGGCGCAGCTCGATGAATGATATGCCTTCGGAAGTGGGCGGCGGACCCGCGACCTATCACATCATGCTACGCGCGAGCGGCGCCGCGGATTTCCGCCGTGCCGGCTCGGTGCGGCTGGAGGCGCAGCCGCCGCGCGGGTCGGTCATCGAGGTGGATTGCGACGGCCGCAAGCTGCGCGGCTTCGTCGAAGCGATCTTCATTCCGCCCGGTTGTGAGGAGAATTGCATCGGCACGCTGTTCCTCGCCGAAGCCTGAGAGGACGTGGTTAATCCTTGTAAACCGCGAAAGGCGCGGGCGGGGCTCGCCATGGTGGAGATCGCTTAATCATCGCTTAAGCGGCGGTAGCTAGGCTTATCCTGAAATGCCGGCTTTCTCGCTGTCCAAGCTCGAGCGCCTTCGGGTCATGCTCGTCGACAACTCGCCGATGATGCGCGAGCTGGTTCAGGGCGTGCTCGAATCCGTCGGCGTGAAGCATTTCATGACTGCCAGTGATGGCCGCAGCGCGCTCGACATGCTGCCGGCTTTCGGTCCTCATCTCGCTTTCGTCGATTGGGAGATGGAGCCGATGAACGGGCTCGAATTCGTGTGCTCGGTGCGCAAGCTGCCGGAGCGCGACAATCCATTCCTGCCGATCGTCATGCTGACCTCGCACGCCGAGGAGCCATGGGTGCTCGAGGCGAAAAATGCCGGCGTGCATGAATATCTGATCAAGCCGGCGACCGGCGCGGCGATCCTCGCGCGCCTGTCCTCGGTCATCAACAATCCGCGGTCTTTCGTGCGCACCGATAATTATTTCGGTCCCGCTCGCCGTGCCGCGATCGAAGACGTGGCTCGACTCTGACCATGGTGTCATTCAGTCTCCGTCCGCGCGGTTATATCGAATTGTCCCAACGTGCGCGTCTCGCGGAATTTGCCGGCACGGAATTCGACGCGGAAACGATCAGCCGTGCCGAGCAAGCCGTTGCGAAAGTGCTGGCGCGCTATCCGACGCTGCTCGCCGACGAGATCGGTAAGCTGGTTGCCGCCTGGCAAGCAGCGCCGGAACAGCTCACCAGCGAGACCGTCGCGCCGATCTTCAATGTCGCGCATGAGCTCGCGGGCTATGGCGAGACGTTCGGCTATCCGCTCGTGACGATCCTCGGCCGCTCGCTCTGCCGGCTCCTG
>DATMZZ010000394.1:0-9930 GCA_035573175.1 Allostellaceae bacterium | reverse complement strand
TGATCTACCGGAGCTCTTCGCCGACGAGCGCCTCAACACCAATCAGAAGCGTGTCGCGGCGCAAGAATGGATGTTGCCTATCTTGCGCGCGGCAATGGCGAAACATACGAGCGATGAGCTGCAGCGCCGGCTCGACAAATGCGCGGTGCCTTATGCGCCGGTGCGCCGACCGGACGAGCTCGCGGATGATCCGCATCTCAAAGCCTCGAACCAGCTCCTCCCGGTCCCGCTGCCCGACGGGCGCGTCGCTCCGCTGCCCAAGCTTCCCTATCGCAGCACGGGATATGATTTCACGGTGCGGCTGCCGCCACCGCCGCTCGGTGGCCATACGAGCGAGGTTCTTGCGGAGGCCGGCTTCACCGAGAACGAGATCGCTTCGCTCCTTGCCGACAAAATCGCAGTCCAGGGCGCGGCGAAATAGAGCTACTTGCCGGTCGACGGCGGCAAGTCAAACCAAACGGCGGTCTGTGCGGCCGCCAAGACGAAGAGGGAGGATCGAGATGGCTGGTATCGCTTCGAACCAAGGCAGCGGCATCAGGCGGCTGTTTGCGGGCGCCATAGCGCTCATTTCAGCGGCCGCTTGGAGTAGCGGCGGCGCTATCGGCGCGGAGACAATCCATGTCGGTAAGAGTTCCGACATTGCCTTTACCTTTGTTCCGATCGAGGTCGCCCTCCATCAGAAATTTTTCGAAGGCATCGACGTCGACGTCGCCAGCTTCGGCGGTAGCGCGAAACTCCAGCAGGCGCTGGTCGCCGGCGCGGTCGATGTCGGTCTTGCTGCCGGCACCGATATACCGTTCCTCGTCAAAGGCGCGCCCGAGATCGGCGTTGGGGCAATCGCGCTGACCCCTGCGCTCTTCGGCGTCATCCTGCCTTATGATTCGCCTGTCCATCAGCTTTCCGACCTCAAGGGCAAGAAAATCGGCGTTACCACGGTCGGCTCTCTAACCGAATGGCTCGCTCTTCAGATCGCTAAGAAGGAGGGTTGGAAGCGAGACGATATCAAGATCGTCGCCGACGGCTCGAGCGGCGCAGCCGAGATCGCGGCGCTCAGGACGGGCGCGGTCGATGCGCGGATCAGCGCCGCCGCGCTGGGGATCGACCTCGAGCAGCGCAAGCAGGGGCGGCTGCTGATGCCGGTCTCGGATTTCGTTGGGCCATTTCTGATGAACGTGATTTATGTCACCAAGGATATGGCCGAGAAGCGTCCCGACGCGGTCCGCGCTTTCCTCAAGGGCTGGTACAAGGCGGTTGCGTTCATGTTCGAACACAAGCCTGAAACCGTCGCCATCGCCCAAACGGTCACGCATTTCGCGCCGTCGGTTCAGGAGAAGCAGTACGACCTCGTCATGCCGTCGATGTCGCGCGACGGAACTTTCCCGCCGGAAGCAGTTGCGACGGTTGAGCAATCCTTCAGCGATCTGGGCCTGCTGACCGAAAAGCCCGACATGACGAAATATCTGACGACGCGCTTTCTGCCGTCGCGCTGAAGGAGGATGCGGGGCGGCGGTCAGCGGTTGGCCGGCGCCATCCGCCTGGCAGATCTTCGATGCGAGTGAAAGCGCAGCTGCGCGACGAGTACCCTGCGCAATCACAGCGTCATCGCGATGGGCCGCACGCCCGGGGAGGCGTTCATGTGGTGCTATCGTGCCGAGCGCGCCTGCCGGATGCAGCTCGCGATCCAACAGGCATACGTCGACACAGTGGCGTTGCCGAACGAGGTGATCGAGCAAACCATCGAGCGCAATCGCTTCCTGAATTCGCCTGACGCTACCGCGCTATCGGTGTCAACGAATGGCCGGCACTGCGCCGTAAGCTCGACCGGATCGATCCGAGCTACAAGACCTAGCGCAAGCACACCGGCCCGCAACTCAGCGCGTTAGTGGCGGTTGTTGGGCGGCGGCCCAAGCAAGGCCGGCAGCAGAATGAAGGTGCAGAGGAGGGTGAAAGCAAGGGCGAGCATCAGGAGCTTGCCCATATCCGACGTGCCCGGGTGATTGGAGAGGGCAAGGCTGCCGAACGCCGTGCCGGTGGTGAACGCGCTGAAGAGGATGGCGCGCGCCGTGCTCGATTGCAGCAGTTCGCCGTTGCCAGCGCGCCAACGCATCACGAAATAGATATCGAATGAGACACCGATGCCGAGAAGCAGCGGCAGGGCGATGATGTTTGCGTAATTGAGCGGCAGGCCGACGATCACGCCGGTGGCGAGCGTCAGCAGCCCGGCGAGGAGCAGCGGCGCCAAGACCAGCGCGACATCGCCGACGCGACGCAGCACCACCAGCAGCAACAGAGAGATCGCGATCAAGGCGATGATGCCAGCCGTGGTGAAGGCGCGCGTCACGGTCGCGGCCGATTCCTGAATTGTCACCGGCGTTCCGGTCGCTTCCGGCGCGATCGTTCGAACCTGGTCGACGAAATGGACGAGCTGATTATTGTCGCGCATGTCTCCTTTCGGAAACACCTCCACGCGCGCGCGCCCGTCGCTCGTCACCCAATCGTCCTTCACATCGGCCGGCAGACTCGCCAGCGTGATCTTCTGCGGGTTGAGCGAGGCGCGCAACTCGTCGAGCCGGCGCGCGGCATTGCTCGAGAGGTTCTGAATCATTGCCGGCAATACCGCGGCGCCGCGCGCCACCACCGCGTCGAGCGCTTTCGAGAGCCGCGCGGCCGCTTGATCGCCCTTCGCGGCGAGAGGCTTTACGTCCTTGGCGAAATTCGCTGTCGCGCTGAGCATCGCTCGGTCGGTCGAGGGCGGGCGGATCGTCGCCGGATAGAGCGACGGTCCGAGCAGTGTCCGGAGGTCCTGGATGATCGCGAGTTTGGCGTCTTGGTCGTCGGGGACGAAGGTGTCGACGGTGATGACCTGACCGACATCGGATAACGCCTCGAGCTTTTTCGCGATCGTTGCGGCTGCGTCGACCGACGGCTCGAGGATTTCGATCGTGTAGGGTGTCGAAGCGGGATCGCCGATCAGATCGAACAGTGTCGCGACCGCTTCGTCGTTGCGGTTCTGCAGATTGAGCGGATTGAAATCGAAGCGCAGCCAGGGCAGGGCAGCGATCGAAGCGAATGTCAGCACGACACCAGCGAGCATGACGAGCTGGCGGCGGTTCAGCAGAAAACGATCGATCGGCGCCGCCCAGCGGAAGCCGATGGCGTGCGCCTCGCCGCCGGTGCGCGAGAGCACCAACAGCGCCGGCAGCAAGGTGAGGTTCAGCGCCAGCGCGATCAGCATGCCGGCGCCGGCGATCTTGCCGAGATCGGAAACGCCGGTGTAGTCGGTCGGCACGAACGCGAGGAAGCCGACCGCGGTCGCCATCGCCGCGACGCTGAGCGGTCCGCCGATGCCGCGGCCGGTGCGGCGCAGCGCTTCGATCAGATCGTCAACGCGAAATCGCTCGTCGCGATAGCGCACGCTGAATTGAATGCCGAAATCGACGGCAATGCCAACGAAGAGCACGGCGAAGGCGACCGAGATCGGGTTGAGCGCTTGGACGGCAACCGCGGCAAAGCCGCCGGTGATGACGAGCCCGACAATCAGCGTGCCGAGAATCGCGGCGACCAGCCGCAAGGACTGCAAGCCCAGCAGCAGCCATAGGCAAAGCAGGCTGAGCGAAAGCACGGCGGAGAAGGTTGCGCCTTCCGATAGCGAGGAGAGCTGTGCGTCCGAGAGCGCGACCTCGCCCGTGATACGCACGCGCACACCGCGATCGGGGGTGAGGCCCAACGACACGGCCTGAGAGCGGATCACACGCGTCGCACGCTCGCCCGGCTGCAGCGCATCGTAATCGAGCACCGGCTGCACGAGGATGAAATGGCGCAACTCGCGTGGATCGGCATTGCGGCCGCTGAGCAAGGTCTGCCAGGAGAGCGGCGCGTATTTGCCTTGCAGCGCGGCCTCGATCGCCGCCGAGATCGCATTGAACGGGCCGTCGAGATCACTGGCCGGCACTTCGCCATGCTCGGCGCCTTGGGCGAGGAGATCGAGCGTGCCGAAGACGCCGCTGAGGCTTGGATCGGAAGCGAGGGTGCCGAGCAGCGGCTGCGCGCCAATGAGTTGATCGGCGAAATTTTGCAGCGCCTGCTTCGGCATGAAGAGCAGCCCGTTCTTGGCGAAAAAATCGCCGCCGCCTGGAATGCGAACCGTCTTGAAGAGATCGGGCCGCTGACCCAACCGTTCGGCAAGCGCGGCGGTCGCGTCGGAAGCCTGATCTGGCGTCGAGCCATCGATCACGATTGCCATGAGGTCGCTATTTTGCGGAAATGCCTTGTCGAGCGCATGCTCCTGCTGCCGCCAGGGCTGGTCGCTCGAGATCAGCTTGCCGAGATCGGTATCGATGCTGAGATGCGTTGCCGCGTAGAAGCCCGCGACGATGGCGAGAGCGACATAGAATACGGCCACGAGCAAAGCGTGGCGACGACAGGCATCGACGATGCGCGCAGCAAGCTCTCCCATGGCAACTCAGCTGTCACCATCGCTTGCCGGAAAACGGATCGCCGCTCGCTTGCTCATGCCGCCCTTAATAAAGCGCCCGCGCGTCAGGGCAAGCGCAATTTCGCCCAACGATATTTCGCCGGAAAATGCCTGTGGATGGGTTTTAGTTCCGAGGCGGGGGCGGTGGCGCTGCGAAACGGAAGAATTCCTCGCGCATGGCGGGCATGACGAGAACCTCGGGCTTTTTCGGCAAGGTCTCGCGCGAGAGGACGATATGCGGGTCCTCGGTGTGTTCCACCGGAAAATGGTCATGCATGCGGTTGAGGAAGTTCTGCAATTGGCTCGGGCCGAAGTAATGGATCGGGATGATCAATTGCGGCTTGATCTGATCGATCACCTCGATGATGTCGTATTGCGACAGCGAATAGGCGCCGTCGATCATCGGCAGCAGCACGTCGATCTGGCCGAGCGCGGCGAGATGCTCGGGCGTCAGCGTATGCTGCAGGTGACTCAGATGCGCGATGCAGAGATCGGCGATCTCGAAGATGAAGATCGAATTGCCGTTGAACTCGGTGCCGCCGGAGAAGAAGTTGCGCACATTGGTCGGGATGTTGCGCACCCGCACGTCTTTCACCGTCAGATCCCAATGCGCCGGACCGGTGCCCGTATCCCAGCCGCGCAGCACGTTGGGAATGCGCGGATCGGGATGATTGGTGTAATGCGTGTCGTGGAAATGATTCATCGTCGCGATATCGGGCGGGAAGGGCGGCGGGAAATAATCGTTGAGATCGGTGACGATGGTGACGCCCTGCGGGCTTTTCAGCAGCACGCTCGCATGGCCGATGAAGGTGAAATCGACATTGCCGGCAACGGCATCGGCCAGCGTGTAATTCGCCGGCATGAGGCGCGGCTGCGGCTGCAATGCGATGTTGGGCTCGCAACCGGCGGCGAAGGCATGGGCAGGCGCCAGAAACGCAATACCGAAGAGCCAGGATGCGATGCGTCGGAACATCGATGCCTCCAGCCGGGAGCGGTGATCGTTATTATGCGGCGATCGGCGTCGGCCGCGCCAGGGCGGCGCGGGATTTGTCCTGGGAATTTTATTTGCGTTGGCCGCGCCAGGGTTGTTTGTTAACGAAGAATTGAACGAGGTCTCGATGGCTCCTTCACTACGTGCTACGGTTTTGCAACTCGCTGCTGCACTCGATTCTGGCAAAACGACCAGTCGCGCGCTTATTGACGAAGCGCTGGCGCGGATCGCCGATCCCGCAGGCGAGGGAAAGCGCAGCTTCACCAAAGTCTATGCCGAGGAAGCGCGGCGCGCAGCCGATGCGCAGGATGCGCTACGCCGTGCCGGCTACAAGGCGTCGCCGCTCGCGGGCCTGCCGGTTTCGATCAAGGATCTCTTCGATGTCGCCGGCGAGCGCACGCTGGCTGGCTCCAAGGCGCGCGACGATGCACCGGTCGCGACGCGCGACGCGGCCATCGTCGCGCGACTCAAAGCGGCGGGCGCGGTGATCATCGGCCGTACCAACATGACCGAGTTCGCCTTTTCGGGCGTCGGCATCAATCCGCATTACGGCACGCCCGGCAATCCGTGGGATCGCAAGCGTATCCCGGGCGGCTCCTCCTCGGGCGCCGGTGTCTCGGCGGCGGATGGGCAGTGCGTGGTCGCGATCGGCACCGATACCGGCGGCTCGGTGCGCATTCCTTCGGCGCTCTGCGGCCTCGTCGGCTTCAAGCCGACGCAGAAGCGCATCCCGCTCGATGGCGCTTTTCCGTTGTCGACGACGCTCGATTCGATCGGCCCGCTCGCGAACAGCGTTGCTTGCTGTGCCATCACCGACGCGATCATGGCGGGCGAGGAGCCGGTCGTGCCGACATCGCTCGGTCCTGCCGGGTTGCGGCTCGGCATCCCGCGCGGCACTTATCTCTTCAACGATCTCGATGCCGAAGTCGCCGCCGGTTTCGAGCGCGCTTGTGCGGTGCTCTCCCGCGCGGGTGCGCGAGTCTTCGATCAGCCGCTGCCCGAGCTGGCTGACTATGCGCCGATCAATGCCAAAGGCGGCTTCTCGCCGCCCGAGGCGTACAACATCCATCGCGAGCTGCTGGCGCGGCGCGGCGACGATTACGATCAACGCGTCAGGCGGCGCATCGCGCGCGGCGCCGAGATGAGCGCCGCCGATTACGTGAAGCTGATCGCGGATCGCGCACGTTTCATTGCCGCGGTCGATGCGCGTGTCGAGGGGTGCGATGCGCTGATCGTGCCGACCGTCGCCTCGGTTGCGCCGCCGATCGCCACCTTCGCCGAGGATGCGGACTTCGCTCGCCTCAACGCGAAGATCCTGCGCAATCCGAATGTCATCAATTTCCTCGATCGCTGCGCCATCACGCTGCCGGTGTCGCGGCCGGGGGAAGCGCCGGTCGGGCTGATGCTGGTCGGCGCGCATGGCGGCGACCGGCGCTTGCTGGCAATCGCGCAGGGAATCGAGGCAGCACTCGCCTGAGACGTTCAGCCGCTTTCGAGCCGCACCGGACGATAGCGGATCAGCTTCATGAGCTGCGCCAGCACGTCGGCAAGCGTGCTGCCGGTGGCGATCCGCTGGCCGCCGGTCAGCAGCGCATAATCGCCGCGCCGGCTGGTGCCGGCTGCGGTTTTCATCACGGTGAAGATCGGCAATTCCTGAGTCCGGCGGAACATCGAGAACAGCACCATCCCGTCGCGCTGGTCGATCGCATAGTCCCGCCATTCGCCGCGCATCACCTGGCGCGTATAGAGCGAGAAGAGCTGGTTGAGCTCGGCGCGCGTGAAGAACACGCGCTTGCTCCGGCGCAGGTCGTTGAGGCGGAAGACGTTGGTCATGGGGGTGCAGCTAACGGCCGTGTCATCTTTCTTGACCTTGAGTTTTTCCGATTTTTGCGGCGAAATCCAGCGCTTCGCCGTGGCAAAAATTTGCGCCTTTTGGCCCAGCCCGCTATGGTGAGCGGTCTCTGTCCATATGGATTTGCATTGAGCGATATCTTTCGGGAAATCGAGGAAGAACTGCGCCGCGATAACCTGGCGCAGCTCTGGAAGAAATACGGCAATTACATCATCGGCCTTGCCGTGCTGATTGTCCTCGTGACCGCGGCCATCGTGGGCTGGCGCACCTATCAGGACAAGCAGCGCGAGGCGCAGGGTGCCCAATATGCTTCGGCGCTCGATCTCGCCCGGCAGGGGAAAGATGCCGACGCGGCGGCGGCTTTCGCGACCCTGGCACAGAAGGCCGATGCCGGCCGCGCCGTGCTGGCGCGGTTCGAGGAAGCGGCGTCGAAGGTCAATAGCGGCGATGTCCCGGGCGCTATCGCGGTCTACGACCAGTTGGCCGGCGACGGGGCGGTGGATGGTGCGTTCCGCGACGCCGCAACTCTGCTCTCGGCGCGCTACACCCTCGATAAGGGCGATCCGCAGGTCGCGATCGCGAAGCTGCAACCGCTGACGGCGCCGACCAATGCCTGGCACGGGCTGGCGCTCGAGCTGACCGCACTCGCCGAGCTCAAATCCGGCGACAAGACCAAGGCGCACAAGGATTTCGAGACGCTCGGCAAGGACACGACCGCGCCGCAAGCGGTGCGCCAGCGCTCCGCTGCAATGGCGGAGGCGCTCGCGCCATGATTTGTCGCAACGGGCTCCGGCTTACCGCCGCCCTTGTGTTGATCGCCGCGCTCGCCGGCTGCGATTCGATAAAGTCGCTCGTCTCGGGCAGTGACAAGACCCCGTTGGCGGGCAAGCGCGTCTCGGTGCTCAATCTCGAGCACAGTCTCAAGCCCGATCCGCAGCTCAACGCGCTCAAGATCGCGGTGCCGCGGCCCTTCGACAATACGGCCTGGCCGGATGCCGGGGGCTTCCCCAATCACGCGATGTATCATCTCGCCCTCGGCGACAATCTCGAGCGTGTCTGGAAGTCGAATGCGGGCGAGGGCGCCAATCGCTATGGCCGCGTCGTCGCGCAGCCGGTACTGGCGAATAACCGTGTTTTCACGATGGATGCGGACGACGTCGTGACGGCGTTCGATGCGAAGAGCGGCAGCCGGCTGTGGCGCTTCGATCCACAGCCCGACAATGCCGATGCGACGACCTATGGCGGCGGCGTCGCGGCGGCGGGTGATCGCGTCTATATCGGTACCGGCTATGGCCAGGTGATCGCGCTCGAGGCGGCGACCGGCAAAGAGGTTTGGCGCGTGAAGGTGAACGCGCCGATCCACAGCCCGCCGACCGTCGCCGACGGTCGCGTGTTCGTCGTGACGGTGGAGAATGAGCTCGATGTGCTCGCTGCCGATGACGGACGCAAGCTCTGGGCGCATAACGGCCTGCCCGAGCCGGCGGGACTTGCCGGCGGTGCATCGCCGGCTGTCGCCGGCGATCTCGTCGTCGTGCCTTACAGCTCGGGCGAGCTTTACGCGCTGCGTGTCGAGAATGGCCGTCCCTTATGGAACGACAGCCTTGCCGCGGCGCAGCCGGTCGGCGCGCTATCGTCGCTTGCCGATATTCGCGGCGCTCCCGTGATCGATCGCGACCGTGTCTTCGCGATCAGCCATAGCGGCTTGATGGTGTCGATTGATCTGCGCACCGGCGATCGCGTGTGGGAGCAGGATATCGGCGGCGTGCACGCGCCGTGGGTGGCGGGCGACTACATCTTCGTTTTGAGCGCGGATAACCAGCTCATCTGCCTGACGCGGGCGGATGGGCGTGTGCGTTGGGCGCGCGAGCTGCCGCAATGGAACAACCCAGAGAAGAAGCGAGATCCGATCTTCTGGTCGGGACCGGTGCTGGCCGGCGACCGGCTGATCGTGATCTCGTCGGAAGGCGAGGCCTTCTCGGTGTCGCCCTATAGCGGCGAGCCCTTGGGCCGCGTTGATTTCCCCGACGGCGTCTTCATCAACCCGATTGTCGCCGACAAGACGCTCTACGTTCTGACCGACGAAGCCGATCTCGTCGCGATGCGCTGAAGGCGCGGGAAGCGCAGCCATGGCCGACACGAGGGCCGAAACACCGGGCAAGCGCGTCGCCATCATCGGCCGGCCGAATGTCGGCAAATCCACGCTGTTCAACCGCCTCGCCGGCAAGAAGCTCGCGCTCGTCCACGATCTGCCCGGCGTGACGCGCGACCGCCGCGAAGCGCCGGCCTCGCTCGCCGATCTGCGCTTCACCATTGTCGATACGGCCGGGCTCGATGATGGCGAGAAAGGCAGCCTCACCGCGCGCATGCGGGCGCAGACGATCGCCGCGCTCGACGATGCCGATGCGATTCTGTTCCTCGTCGATGCGAAAGCCGGCCTGCTTGGCCCCGATCGCGAATTCGCGCAGCTGCTGCGTCGTCGCGGCCGCAAGGTGATCCTCGTCGCCAACAAGGCCGAAGGCCGCGACGCCGATAGCGCTGCGTTCTTCGCCCTCGGCCTCGGTGATCCGATCCCGCTCTCGGCCGAGCATGGCGAAGGACTGGGCGAACTCTACG
>DATMZZ010000393.1:0-3027 GCA_035573175.1 Allostellaceae bacterium | reverse complement strand
GACACGCCGTTGAGCCGGGTGGTGGAGAGGAAGGCGATCGAGCCGCCCATGCAATAGCCGAGCACCGCGACCTTGCCGGCCGACTTCACGTGATCGATCGCGGCCTGGGTATCGGCGAGGCGATCGTCCAGAGAGATCTTCTGGGTCAGGCCGCGCGCCTTATCCATCGCGGCGCCGTCATAGCCGGACTGGAAATTCTTCTCGCCGCGATCGAACAGCGCCGGCGCGATGGCGAGATAGCCGAGTTGCGCGTAGCGGTCGGCGACCGAGCGGATGTGATGATTGACGCCGAAAATCTCTTGGATGACGACGACGGCGCCGCGCGGCTTGCCTTGCGGCTCGGCCACATAGGCGCCGAACTCGAAACCGTCCTTCGACTTAAGCGTGATGTCTTGACCCATTTTTCACTCCTCCTCGGTTGGTCGTTATTGGCCCGATCCTAGCGGTTGGCAGGGCGTTGCGGAACCCGGCTCAGACGTTGAAACGGAAGTGAAAAATGTCTCCATCCTGAACGACGTATTCGGCGCCTTCCAAGCGCATCTTGCCCGCGTCCTTCGCACCTTGCTCGCCGCCGCAGGCGACGAAATCTTCGTAGGCGATGGTCTCGGCGCGGATGAAGCCTTTCTCGAAATCGGTGTGGATCACGCCCGCGGCTTGCGGCGCCTTGGCGCCGTGCCACACCGTCCAGGCATGCGACTCTTTCGGGCCGACGGTGAGGAAGGTGACGAGATCGAGCAAGCGATAGCCGGCATGGATGACGCGCGACAGGCCGGGCTCGCTGAGGCCCAGCGTCTGAAGATATTCGGCTTTCTCGGTCTCGTCGCCGAGCTGCGCGATCTCCGCTTCGATCGCGGCCGAGACGACGACGGTGACGGCACCGCGCGCCGCGGCGTATTCGGCGACGCGCTGCGACTGCGCATTGCCGGTGGCGGCGCTTGCTTCCTCGACATTGCAGACATAGAGCACGGGCTTCGCCGAGAGCAGTGCCATCGCTTTGAGGATCGGCTTCTGCTCGGCGGATAGGGTCAGCGCGCGCGCCGGCTTGCCGTCGCGCAGCAATTCGAGCGCCGGCTCGGCGACATCGAGAAAGGCTTTCGCTTCTTTGTCGGCGCCGCGCGCTTTCTTGACCGCGGCGGCAGCGCGTTTCTCGAGGCTTTCGAGATCGGCGATCATCAGCTCGGTCTCGACCACCTCGGCATCGCGGATCGGATCGATCGAGCCTTCGACGTGGGTGACGTTGCCATCCTCGAAGCAGCGCAGCACATGCGCGATTGCATCAACCTCGCGGATGTGGCCGAGGAACTGATTGCCGAGGCCTTCGCCCTTCGATGCGCCGCGCACCAGCCCGGCGATATCGACGAATTCCAATTGCGTCGGCACGATCTTCGCCGATTTTGCGAGCTTGGCGCAGACCTGCAGCCGCTCGTCGGGAACGGCAACGCGGCCGACATTCGGCTCGATGGTGCAAAAAGGATAATTCGCGGCCTCGGCCACCTGTGTCGCGGTCAGCGCGTTGAAGAGGGTCGATTTGCCGACATTGGGCAGACCGACGATGCCGCAATTGAAACCCATACCTATTTTTCCTTTTCCCCTTCACCCTCCCGCTTCGCGGGTCCCTCCCTCTCACCGCTGGGGCGAGGGTTGGGGTGAGGGGGCTGTTCGTCCTGCTTCGTGTGTTTATTCGGCCGGAGGATATGCGCGACCTTGCTCATGAAGGCGCCGGTGTCATCGCCGACGAGCACCGGCGCCGATTCGGCGATGGCGCCGATCAGCGGCTCGAGCCATTGCCGTTCCTCGGCGGTGAAATTCTGCAGCACATAGGCCTCGACCAGCTCGCGCATGCCGGGATGGCCGATGCCGACGCGCACGCGCCAGTAATCGGGCCCGAGCGTGTCGTCGATCGAGCGCAGCCCGTTATGGCCGCCGGCGCCGCCGCCGCGCTTCACCCTGAGCTTGCCTTCGGCGAGATCGATATCGTCATGAATGACGGCGATCTCGCTTATATCGATCTTATAGAAACGCGCCGCCGCGCCGACGCTGTCGCCGCTCGCATTCATATAGGTCTCGGGCTTCAGCAGCAGCACCTTCGTATCGCCAATAACACCTTCCGCCAAAGTTCCTTGGAACTTTGGCCGAAAGGCCGTGAAGCGATAGCGCGCGGCAATCGCGTCCGCGGCCATGAAGCCGACATTGTGCCGGGTCATCGCATAGCGTGAGCCCGGATTGCCGAGCCCGACGAGAAGACGCATGAGGCAAGGGCCAGCGCTCGGGCGCGGCGAACCGCGCCCGAGAGAAGGCTCAGGTCTTGGCGGCGGGTTTCGCGCCCGCGGCCGGTGCCGCAGCGCCCGCAGCCGGGGCAGCACCGCCCGCCGGCGCCGCGCCGCCCGCCGGGGCTGCGCCGCCTTCGGCCGGTGCGGCTGCTGCCGCTGCCGCCGCGTCGGCCGCGGCCTTCGCCGCCGCCACCGCCGCTGCCTGCTCTTCGCGCACCGCGGTCGGCGCCGCGATCGAGGCGACGGTGAAGTTGCGCGTGACTGTCGGGCGCGTGCCCTCGGGCAGCTTCACTGCGGTGATATGGATACTGTCGCCGATCTCCGTACCGGCGAGATCGATCGTCAGCACGTCCGGGATGCCTTCGACCGGGCAGATGAGATCGATCTCGTGCCGCACGATGTTGAGCATGCCGCCGCGGCGGATGCCGGGCGAGGTTTCCTGGCCGATGAACTTCACCGGCACCGCCACCGTGATCTTGGTGCCCGCGCTGACCCGCAAGAAGTCGACATGGATCGGCGCATCGCTGATCGGGTCGAGCTGCACGTCGCGCGGCAGCGTGCGATGCGTCGTGCCGTCGAGTTGCACGTTGAGCAGCCGGGCGAAGAAGCCCGGACGGGTCACTTCCTTCGTTAGTTCCTTGGGGTCGAGGGTGATCATGGTCGCCGGCTTGCCCTCGCCATAGAGGACACCCGGCACGCGGCCCGAGCGACGTGCGGCCCGGGCGGCCCCCTTTCCAGCCCGGTCGCGCGGCTCGGC
>DATMZZ010000392.1:0-10231 GCA_035573175.1 Allostellaceae bacterium | reverse complement strand
TTCCAACGCGTCATGCAGAGCAGCGCCATCGGCAATGGCATCGGCGTCATTGGCGGGCGTTGGGTGGTTGACGGTACCGGCAACTCGCTGGCCGACATCCTGGCACACAGCAATGGCGATCTGAAACTCTTCATGGGAAGCGGCAATCTCAGCGCGATCATCGTCAATGCCGCCGGTCTCGATATCGGCGGCACGCTCGCCTCGCTGCTCGGCCTGCCGCAGACGGCGAAGATCAACTGCCTGGTGAGCGATTTCCGTCTGACGAATGGCGTGCTCGATACGCGTGCGCTGGTCCTCGACACCGATCAGGGCAATGTCTACGGCAAAGGCAATATCGATTTGCGGAACGAGGGCATCGCCTATCAGATCACCGAGGAGGGCAAGCATATCAGCGTCGGCGCGCTGCATGCGCCGATCAATATTACCGGTACCTTCAAGAAGCCGCATGTGACGCCCGAACCCGGCGCGCTGGCGGCCCGCATCGGCATCGCAGCCGCGATCGGCGCGGTGTTCCCGCCCGCCGGCCTCTTGGCGACGATCCAACTCGGTCTCGGCAAAGACCATAATTGCGGCGCGTTGATCGCCGCGGCGCAGAACCAGCAGCCTGTCACGCCGCAAACGGCGGGACCAACCACCGGCGCGCCCAACGCGCCGGCGGTGCTGCCGAGCGGCGCCGCTGAGCCCAATCCCGGCCCTGCGGCGAACAGCTCGGTGCCGCAACAGGCGGAAGCGCCGACACTGACGCCGCCGCCGAAGCGGAAGCCGGATCTGCCGCCGAGACCGCAGCCGCAGAACCGCTGAACTCGCTGCTAGGACGCGAAACGCCGTCGCCAGAGCGGCTTGAGCGCCTCGAGGATGGCGAGCGTCGCGATCCCGGCGCCGAAGCAGATGGCCACGTCGTCTGGATGGAGTGGGCCGAAACGGAACAGGGCGCGTGCCGGCGGCCAGAACAGGACAACGGCGAGCAAGAATGCCGTTGTGGCGCAGACCCACCAGAGCGGTGCGTTGGGCCGGCGCAGGGCGTCGATCAGCGAGGCGCTGAACGAGCGATCGGCGAAGATCAGCCCGACATTGGTGAAGACGAGCGAGACGAAGGCGAGGGCGCGCACTTCGGGCTCCGACAAGCCTGTCCGCAAGGCGACGGCGTAAATAGCGGCGACGAGCGCGAGGACGAGTGTCCCTTGCAGCAGGCTCCACAGCGCGAGCGCGGGCGTGAACAGCGAGCTTTTCGGGTCGCGCGGCGGCCGCGCCATGATATTGGCCTCCGGGCTCTCGGCCTCGAACACGATCGAGCACACCGGGTCGATGACCATTTCGAGGAAAGCAATGTGGATCGGGGTGAAGATCAGCGGCGAGCCGAAGAGCAGCGGGATCAGCGAGAGCCCGGCGATCGGGACATGGATCGCAAGGATATAGCCCATCGCTTTGCGCAGATTGTCGTAGATACGCCTGCCGAGGCGGATGGTGCGGACAATCGACCCGAAATCGTCGTCGAGCAGAACGATCGCCGCGGCTTCGCGCGCGACGTCGGTGCCACGTCCGCCCATGGCGACCCCGATATGTGCGGCTTTGAGCGAGGGCGCGTCGTTGACGCCGTCACCGGTCATGGCGACGATCTCGCCATCGGCCTTGAGCGCCTCGACGATGCGCAGCTTCTGCTCCGGCATGATGCGCGCGAAGACCGAGCAGCTTTTCATACGATCGGCGAGAGCAGCTTCGCTCATCGCGGCGATTTCCGCGCCGCTGAGGACGCTATCGGCGGCGATGCCCGCTTGCGTTGCGATGGCGCGCGCGGTCGCCGGATAATCGCCGGTGATCATCACCACGCGAATGCCGGCGGTGCGGCATTCCTGCACTGCAGCGGGGACGCTATCGCGCAGCGGATCGGCGAGGCCGACGAGGCCGAGCAGTTCGAACGCAAATTCTTGCTGCGTCTCGGGCAGCGTAGCGTCCTCGAAACGCGCCCGCGCGACGCCGAGCACGCGCATGCCGCGCTGCGCCAGGGCATCGGTGGCTTGGCGAAGCCTGGCTAGGTCGGCATCAGCAAGACGGCAGAGCCCCGCGATCGCTTCAGGTGCACCTTTGGCGGCAACCAAAAGCGCACGGTTGCCCGGTGCCTGCCAGACCTGCGCCATCGCCAAGAGATCGGGCCGCAGACCATAGCTGCGCAGCAGCGCCCAATCGGCATGATCGCCCGCCGCGAGCTCATGGATCGCGCGCTCCATCGGGTCGAAGGGATCGCGCGCGCTGGCGAGCACGGCGTATTCGGCGAGTGTGCGAAACGGTCCCGGCATGGCGCCGGCGGGCTCAATGGTTTCACCGGCGATATGCAACGCGGCGACGCGCATCCGGTTCTCCGTCAGCGTGCCGGTCTTGTCGGTGCAGAGCACGGTCGCCGCGCCGAGACTCTCGATTGCGGCGGCGCGGCGTGTCAGCACCCGTGCCTGGGAGATGCGCCACGCGCCCATCACCATGAACACGGTGAGGACGAGCGGGAATTCCTCGGGCAACATCGACATGCTGAGCGCGATACCGGCGAGGAAGGCCTCGAGCCAGGAGCCGCGCGTGAAGCCGTAGAGCAACACGGCAAGCGCGCTGACAGCCAGCGCGGCAATGCCGACGATGCGCACCAGGCGCGCTGTCTGCTGGCGCAGCACCGGCGGCTCGGTCTCGATGGCGCCGAGCGCCTGGCCGATCTTGCCGATCTCGCTGCGTGCGCCGGTGGCGAAGACTTCGGCGATGCCCTGGCCGCGCACGACAAGGGTGCCGGAATAGAGGAAGGGCAGATCGTCGCCGCCCGGGCGCGCTGGCTGATCATGCGATGGGCCCGCTGTCTTGCGCACGGGGACGGATTCACCTGTGAGCAGCGATTCATCGGCTTGAAGATCGTGGCCCGATAGCAGCCGCGCATCGGCCGGCACGCGGTCGCCCTCGGCGATGACGAGCAGGTCGCCGCGCACGACCTCGCGGCCGGGAATACGCCTGCGTTCGCCCTGACGGATGACGAGGGCGCGGGGGCTGGTGAGGTCGCGCAAGGCTTCGAGCACACGCTCGCTGCGCGCTTCCTGCACGATGGTGATGCCGATCGAAAGCGAGGCGAAGACGAGGAGGATCAGAGCGTCGCTGGGCTCGCCGAGCAGGAAATAGATGATGCCGGCACTAATGAGCAGCGCGAACATCGGCTCGCGCAAGACCTCGACCGCGATGCGCAGCGGCGTGCGATGATCCGCCTGCGGCAGCTCGTTCGCGCCTTCGTTGCGAAGGCGCGCAGCGGCTTCGGCTTCCGAGAGGCCGGTGATCGGCGAAGGCGCGGCGTCGGTCATCGCGATCTACCGGCGATGGCGTCGGCGGTGATGATGCCAGCTGCCGGCGAGCGCGGCGCCGATCAGGGCGAAGACGACGATGCGGCTAAGGATCGCGACCGCGTTGTGGAATGCCGGATGCGGATGATCCCAATCGACATAGCCGCCGAGTTCCGGCGGCAGATAAAGGCTGGC
The DNA here is from genome assembly GCA_035573175.1 of Allostellaceae bacterium. Lineage (GTDB taxonomy): Bacteria > Pseudomonadota > Alphaproteobacteria > ATCC43930 > CGMCC-115725 > CAIKMD01. The sequence goes on along the minus strand of DATMZZ010000392.1, from coordinate 6,734 downwards.
GATCGAGAGGAGCGCGGCGATGATGGCGCCGCCAGCAGCCCAATAGGCCATCCTCTGCGAAGGTCGCTTCATCGCGCCGATTGTCCGAGCGATTGCCGCGGTCTGTCTTAATCGGGATCGAGTGTCGCCGTGGTCGCTCAAGCTATAATCGAGATCCGAGCGAGGAAAAGCCGGGGAAGACCTTATCTTTTGTCGCAGAACCCGGTACATCGCGCTGCCGACACCCGCAACACCGCATCTGCTATTCTCCTCGCCTTGACGAGGAGACCGCGTGATGCCCGACGATCCGAAGAAGAAGCAAGTTCTGCGTAGCGCCGCGTGGTTCGGCGGCCAGGATCGCGACGGCTTCAATCATCGCGCCTGGATGCGCAATCAGGGGCTGCCTAGTCATGTCTTCGACGGGCGGCCGGTGATCGGCATCTGCAACACCTGGTCCGAGCTGACGCCGTGCAACGCGCATTTCCGCGACATCGCCGAGCATGTGAAGCGCGGCGTCTGGGAGATGGGCGGCTTCCCGGTCGAGTTTCCGGTGATGAGCCTCGGCGAGACTCTCATGAGACCCACGACGATGCTCTATCGCAACCTCGCCAGCATCGATGTCGAGGAGACGATCCGCGCCAATCCCTTGGATGGGCTGGTGCTGCTGGTCGGCTGCGACAAGACCACGCCGGCGCTGATGATGGGCGCGGCGAGCGTTGATCTGCCGGCGATCGTCGTCTCGGGCGGGCCGATGCTCAATGGCTGGTTCCAGGGCAAGCGCATCGGCTCGGGCACGGCGGTCTGGTCGATGAGCGAGGATGTGCGCGCGGGCAAGATGGAACTCGCCGCGTTCATGGAGGCGGAGTCATGCCTCTCGCGCTCGGCCGGGCATTGCATGACCATGGGCACGGCTTCGACCATGGCGAGCATGGTCGAAGCACTCGGCATGGGACTGCCGGCGAATGCGGCGATTCCGGCGGTCGATGCGCGGCGCTATGTGCTGGCGCATATGGCGGGGCGGCGCGCGGTCGAGATGGTGCGCGAGGATCTGCGCATGTCGAAAATTCTCACGCGTGCCGCGTTCGAAAACGCAATCCGTGTCAACGCCGCGATCGGCGGCTCGACCAATGCGATCGTGCATCTGCTCGCGGTTGCCGGCCGCATCGGCGTGGAGCTCACGCTCGATGATTTCGACAAGCTCGGGCATGACATGCCGCTGCTCACCGATCTGATGCCGCATGGCAAATATTTGATGGAGGATTTCTATTACGCCGGCGGGCTCGCGGCGGTGATCAAGTCGCTGGGCGATCTCATCCATAAGGACGCGTTGACGGTCAACGGCAAGACGCTGGGCGAGAACATCGCGGAAGCGCAGAACTGGAATGAAGAGGTGATCCGCACGCCGCAAGCGCCGCTGAAAGAGCGCGCCGGCATCGCTGTGCTGCGCGGCAATCTCTGTCCCGATGGCGCGGTGATCAAGCCCTCGGCGGCGATGGTGCCGAAGCTGTTGCAGCATCGCGGCCGCGCGGTGGTGTTCTCGAGCATCGAGGATTTCAAGGCGCGGATCGACGATCCGACGCTCGATATCGACGAGACTTGCGTAATGGTGCTGCAAGGCGCGGGGCCGAAGGGCTATCCCGGCTTCCCCGAGCTCGGCAATCTGCCGCTGCCGAAGAAAGTGCTGAAGAAAGGCATCACGGACATGGTGCGCATCTCCGATGCGCGCATGAGCGGCACGGCTTACGGCGCGGTGGTGCTGCATGTGTCGCCGGAGTCAGCCGTGGGCGGGCCGCTGGCGCTGGTGAAAGACGGCGACATGATCGAGCTCGATGTCGAGAAGCGTCGGCTAAATTTGGAAGTGAGCGAGCAAGAGCTCGCTCAAAGGCGCGCGAACTGGACGCCGCCGAAGCCGCATTCCGATCGCGGCTGGGTAAAGCTCTATCAGGAGCATGTGCAGCAGGCGCATCTCGGCTGCGATCTCGACTTCCTCATCGGCAAGAGCGGCAGCGCGGTGCCGCGGCCAGCGCATTAGTTGGTTAACCCGAGACAACACGGCGCGCGCGATGCGGCGGGGCGTCGCGTCTGAGGGCCGGCGAAGTCCGGATTAATTCGATCCTTACCTCTCTAAGCGAACGTCATCGCGTGTCGTGGTGGTGCCGAGCGAGGGGTAAATTTTCTCATGATCAGGCAGGTGTTGATCGGTCCGCTGTTGCGAGCGGTCACAGGCTTGATGGCGATCGCCTTGGTGGCAACTTTCGCGATCATTGCCGGCATTGCCTACAACCATATGCGGACCGCCGATCGCGTGCTGGTATCCGCCGATGTCTCGCGCGATCTGTTCCTGGCGATGCAGGCGCTGATGGTCGAGCGCGGCAGCGAGAACACCGCGCTCCTGACCCCCGAACCCATCGACACCCTGAATGCCGACACGATCGCGACCCTGCGCGGCCGGTCGGAGCAGGCCCTCGGCGCCGCGCTCGACGAACTCGCCAGCGCCAAGCTCAGCGGGACGGAGGCGGCGGTCGAGGCGATCCGCGCCGCTCACGATCATTACACGGAGTTGCGCCGGCAGGCCGACGCCGCGGTGCGTCAGCCCTTCGATCAGCGTCCGGCCGGGCTCGCGGCGACCTGGGTCGCCGATGGCGGCAAGCTGGTCCAATCCATCAACGCCTTGTCGGATGTGCTGGCGAGCGACGTCGCGCAGGGCGATTCCTTCATCGCCGAGATGATGAAAATGAAGCAGCTCGGCTGGGCGATGCGCGAAGCGGCCGGCCTCGACCGGCTGGTCCTCGGCGGCGCTGTCGCCAAGCAGAGCCTGTCGCCCACGGTGCGCGAGCAAACCGTGGCGTTGGGCGGCCGCACCGATGCGGCGTGGAAGATGATCGAAGAGGATGCGCGGCTGCAAAAGTTGCCGCCGAATCTCAATGACGCGATCGACACGGCACGGCACATGTATTTCGGCACGGTGCGCGCCAATCACAAGCTGATCGTCGACGCCCTCACCGCCGGCCAATCCACGGGCGCCGCCGGCGTTCAATGGATCGACGCCCGCGATGATTTTCTCGCGCCGCTGATCAACGTCGCCAACACCGCTGTCGATCTCACCGCGGATCACGCCAAGGCCGTCGCAGCTTCGGCGCAGCGCTATTTCTTCGCCGCCGCCGCGCTGATGCTGTTCTTCGTCGGCTTCGGCCTCTTCGCGACCCGCCTGATCAATCGCCGCGTCGTGCGCCCGATTACGACGATCACCGGCGCGGTGAGTGCAGTCGCCGAGGGCGATCTCGTCGGAACGATTCCCTTCGCCCAGCGCCACGACGAGGTCGGCGATCTCGCGCGCGCCCTGGTCGTGTTCCGCGACAACGCCATCGAGAAGCAGCGCATGGCCGAGGAACTGGTGCGCAAGGAGCGCTTGTCGGCGCTGGGACAATTGACGGCGACGGTCGCGCACGAACTGCGCAATCCGCTCAGCGCCATTCGCAACACGTTCTACGTGTTGAAAGAGATGGCGACCCGTAGCGCGACGAGCTTCGATCGCCAGCTCGAGCGGATGGATCGCAGCATCACGCGCTGCGACCGGATCATCGCCGACCTTCTCGATTTCTCGCGGCTGCGGACGCTGAACCTCACGCAAGTCATTTTCGATCAGTGGATCGACGAAGTCCTCGGCGACCAGCATCTTCCGCCCGGCGTCACCTTGATCAGACAGCTCGGCGCGTCCGGCGAAACCATCGGCATCGATGTCGATCGCATGCGGCAGGTGATCAACAATCTGGTTGAGAACGCGGCGCAGGCCATGCTCGGCATGGAGAACATGCAGCCCTGCCAGATCGCCGTATCAACACAGGCGACGGCGCAGGCTTTCGAATTAACGGTCGCCGATACGGGACCAGGCATACCGGCCGCCATTCTGCCGAAGGTGTTCGAGCCGCTGTTCAGCACCAAGAGCTTCGGCACCGGTCTTGGCCTCCCGGTCGTACGGCAGATCGTCGAGCAGCATGGCGGCACCGTCACCGTCACCAGCGACCCGGGGAAGGGCGCATCCGTGGCGATCCGGTTGCCCCATCGCGGCGCCATGGAGCTCGCGGCCTAATTTCCAGTCGCGGCGTCGCCGTGCGGGGGCCGGCGTATTGAACCGTGACACCCTAAATCCCTAAATTCGTCTTCCCCGCGAAAGCGCGGATCCAGGGCAATACCCCGGTTGTATCCCTGGGTCCCCGCTTTCGCGGGGAAGACGAAAGAGAAAAGAGGGGATGGGGATGAAACGGAAAATTTTAGCGCTCGCCGCATCGATCACCGTCGCCAGTGCGTTCACCGCATCCGCCGATCCGGTGAAGCTGCGCGTCGGCTGGGTGTCGGGCAGTTCGGATGTGCCGCTGGTGACGATCGGGCCGAAGGACATCCTGCGCCACGAGGGCAAATCCTACATCATCGAGATGACGCATTTCCAAGGCTCGCCGCCGCAGATCACCGCGCTTGCGGCCAATCAGATCGATTTCGTCGGCTTTGGCTTCTCGGCGCTGCCGACGGCGGTGTTCAACGCGCATATGACCGATCTGCGCATTATCGCCGACATGTTCCAGGACGGCGCGCCGGGCGGTTATTCGAACGAGTTCTTCGTGTTGAAGGACGGGCCGATTCATAGCGTCGCCGATATGAAAGGCCATGTCGCCGTGACCAACAGCGCCGGCAGCGCTGTCGACATGGTGCTGCGCGCGATCCTTCGCAAGAACGGTCTCGAGCCCAATCGCGACGTCACCATCCTCGAAGCGGGCTTCGGCAACATGCCGCCGATGCTGCAGGAGAAGAAGGTCGATCTCATCCCCGGCACGAGGCTCAAGAACGGCGATCCGGCGCTGCGCGCTTTTGCGCGGACGCTCTTCACGCAAAAGGACGCGGTCGGCCGCGCGCAAATGGCCGAGCTGGTTGCGCGGCAAGGCTTCATCGAGAAGAACCGCGCCGCGGTCGTCGACTATCTCGAGGATTCACTGCGCGAGTTGCGCTGGTTCAGCGATCCCGCCAATCACGCGGCGGCGGTGAAGATCTTCTCCGATTTCACGAAGATCCCGGCGGCGCAATTCGATCCCTGGCTCTTCGTCAAAGGCCAGGACTACTACAAGGACCCGAACGGGACGCCCGATCTCGACGCGCTGCAGGCCAATGTCGACACGATGCGCTCGCTCGGCTTCACCAAGGAGACGCTCGACGTCAAGAAATACGCCGATCTCAGCCTGGTGAAGGAAGCAGCCGCGCGGCTGAAATAGGTCAGTCGTTGCCCTAACTCAGTAGTTGATCGGCCCGATGATGCCGCCGCCCGCGGCGATGGTCTCGCCGTTGATCGCGATGCTTTTCGGCGAGGCGAGGAAGGCGACGAGATAGGCGATCTCCTTCGCCTCGATGAGCCGGCCGATGCTGACCGAAGCGATAGAACGTTTCTCGACCTCGGGCGCGATTTGCTGACCGGCGCGCGTCGTGCCGGGATGGATGGCGACCACGTTGATGCCTTTGGGACCGAGCTCGTCGGCGAGATTTTTGGTCAGCGAGGAAACCGCGGCGTTGCGGACCGACGCGATGTAATTGCCGCTGCGCCGCGCCGCGCCGCCGCCGATATTGATGATGCGGCCCCAGCCGCTCTTCGCCATATGCGGCGCGACCGCCTTCGCGGCGCGCATATAGCCGGCGACTTTCACATTCACATCGAAGAGCAGATTCTCGGCGGTGACCTGCTCGATCTTGGCCGAGGGCACGGTGCCGCCGGGCGCGGCCGCGTCGTTGACGAGAATGTCGATGCCGCCGAGCGCCTGCACGGCTTTCGCGACCAGGCTTTCGACCGCCGCATCATCGCCCATATCGGCGACGATCGGCACGATCTTGCGTCCTGTCGCGGCGGCAATCTCGCGCGCCGTCGCTTCGAGCGGTGCGAGGGTGCGCGCCGCGATCGCGACATCGACGCCTTCTTGCGCGAGCTGCAGTGCAATCGCCTTGCCGATGCCGCGGCTGCCGCCGCTGACGAGCGCGCGTTTGCCGGTAAGTTCGAGATCCATCGCGAGCTCCTCAATTCGCCGAACGTTTGCCGAAACGCGAGCCGTAATCGATCGGCAGCACCTCGCCGGTGATGAGGTCTGGGCCGTCGATGAACCAGCACACCATCTCGGCGATGTCCTCGGCATAGGCGGTCTTGCCGACCGGCATGATCTTCGCTTGCTCGATGATGCGCTCGTTGTAGCGCTGCTCGCCGAGGAGGTTCTTCATCCAGCGCGTCGCGACGAACCCCGGCGCCACGGCATTGACGCGGATCGTAGGCGCAAGCTGGCGGGCGAGGGCGATGGTCATCGAATTGATCCCGCCTTTCGAGGCGCCGTATGCGATCGACGAGCCTTCGCCGTCGAGCGAGCCGAGGGCCGAGACATTGACGATCGCGCCATTGCCCTGCTTCTTCATCTGCGGCACGACGGCGCGGATCATCTGATAGGTGCCGACGACGTTGACGGCGTAGATCTCGAGGAAGTCGGGCCCGTTGAGCGCCTCGAGATCGCCGGGCTTGGCCGGCTTGGTCTTGCCGGCGCAATTGACCAGCGCGTCGATGCGGCCCCAACGCTCGATCGCCGCCGCCGCCATGCCGCGGCATTGCGCATCGTCGGCGATGTCGGCTTGATGGACGAGCACATCGACGCCATGCGCACGGCACTCGGCCGCGGTCGCTTCGGCTTCCTCGCGGCTGCGGCTGTAATTGACGACGACGCGGCAGCCTTTCCTGG
>DATMZZ010000391.1:0-5582 GCA_035573175.1 Allostellaceae bacterium | reverse complement strand
TGTTCTCGACCTTCGAGCCGGTCACTTTCTCCGAAGAGATGAGTCGGCTGGTCTCATGCACGTCCGAGGTGGGTTGGATCGTCGCTACCATGTGTGGCTCCATCAACGATGTGAGTGTTACGTGCCAGAAAAACGGCAACGTGCCGCCTTGGTTGCGCGGTGGACGCTCGCGGTGGCTTGCCGTACACTCGATCGTCCGACGATTTGGCGAGAGCGACGATGACCCCTGAAGAAAACGAAATGCTGACGCGCGTCGGCCCCGGCACGCCCGGCGGCGAGATGCTGCGCCGCTATTGGTGGCCGGTCTGGTTCGAGGAGAAGATCGAGAAGAAGCCGATCATGATCCGGCTGCTCGGCGAGACTTTCGTTCTCTTCCGCGACGCCAAGGGCAAGATCGGCATGCTCGATCATATCTGCGCCCATCGCCGTGCCTCGCTCGAATTCGGTCGCGTCGAGGAGCAGGGGATTCGCTGCTGCTATCATGGCTGGCTCTACGGTGCCGATGGCCAATGCCTCGAAATGCCGGCCGAGCCACCGGGCAGCCGCTTGCATGAAGAGGTGAAGCAGCGCGCGGCGCAAATCCAAGTCGCGGCGGGCTTGGTCTTTGCCTATATCGGGCCGGCGCCGGCGCCGATCCTGCCGCGCTACGATCTGCTCGCGCTCGACGATTGCGACCGTGCGATTTGGGCGAGCGACGATCATTGCAATTGGGCGCAACGCGCCGAAAACGGCATGGATCCCTACCACAGCATGGCGCTCCATGCTTCGGTCTATCCCTCGATCGCGCTGAAGCGCCCGGAGATCGAATACACGTCGACCTGGTACGGCTTCCGCACGGCATCGCAATATCCCGGCGGCAATCGCAACATCGTGCACGACATCTTCCCGTCCTCGACGCGGCGGCATAATGCGCGCGCCGGCAGCATCCCGAGCGAGTTCCTTCATATCCGCGTGCCGACCGACGATGTGACGACCACGACCTTCTTCGTCGAGAGCCGTTTCAAGCCGCAAGGCCCCTACAAGCGCGAGTGCCGCGGCCTGCAGCACAACACGCCAGGCGTCTATAAGCGCGTCGAAGACGGCTGGTGGGGCCTCGCCTCCGAGGATCAGGATCGCGCGGCGCAGGAAAGCCAAGGCCCGATCCATGATCGCACCAAGGAAATCCTCGGCACGTCCGATCGCGGCGTCGTGATGTGGCGCAAGGTCGCTTTCGATTCCATCGCGGCCGTAAAGATGGGGCGCGATCCGCACGGCATCGTACGCGATGCGGGCCGGAACGACGTCGTGCGCTTCGACGCGGGCAAGAATTTCTCCGACGCCGATAAATCGCCGGTCGCCGCAAAATGAGACACTGGCATCGTTTGGCGCTGGCCGGCGCGGCGCTGGTCCTTGCTTGCGGCATTGCGCGCGCCGGCGATCAACCGAGCCCCGCGCTCGCCAAGATCATCGAGGCGGCGAAGAAAGAGCCGAAGCTCAATCTCGAATGGGGCGGCGGCATTCTCGGCGGTGGCGATGCGCTCAAAGACATCGCCGCGAAAATGAACGCGACCTACGGCACGAATATCACCATTCGCTTCACGCCAGGCGCGTCGCTGCCGGAGATCGTCAATCAGGTCGTGCTCGCGAATGCGTCCGGCAGCCCGTCGCCGACCGACGCGGTGATTGGCTCCGACCAGCACGCGGCCGAGCTCGCGGCGAAGAATGTGTCGATGCCGGTCGATTGGGTATCGCTGCTGCCGGGGCGGATTGATCCGTCCTCGGTCGAGGCGGAAGGCCGCGCGATCCGCATTTTCACCACCATGCCCGGCGGCATCGTCTACAATACGAAGCTCGCGCCGGAGAAACCGACCAAGCTGACCGATCTCTTGAAGCCGGAATGGAAGGGCAAGATCGCCTCGACGCCTTATGCCGGGTCCTGGGAGCTGCTGACCGGCTCCGATGTCTGGGGCCAGAAAGGCGTCGATTTCGCGCGCGAGCTTTCACCGCAACTCGGCGGGCTCATCCGCTGCTCCGAGCTCGAGCGTGTCGCCTCGGGCGAATTCGTCGGCTTCGCGATGGATTGCACCGGCCGCGAATGGGTCGAGTTCGCGCGCAAGGGCGCGCCGATCATGCACGTGATCCCGGAGGATTTCGCGGCGCTGCGCTTCTACTATTTCTCGATACCGAAAAACGCGGCGGCACCGAATGCGGCGATTCTCTTCGTCACCTTCCTCGAGACGGTGGAAGGGCAAAAGCTGGTCTGGAAATACGCCAACACCGATCTTTACACCTATCCGGAATCGCAGCTCGCGCCCGAGATTGCGGCTGCGAAGCAGCGCGGCATCAAATTCCACAACTTCACCATCCAATGGCATCGCGACCACCCGGAAGGCCAAGTGGGTTTGAAGGAGGCGGTGAAGCTGCTTTCGCGCCGCTGAGCTAATGCTTGATGCCGAGTGGCCGGCCGATCAGCCAGACGAGGAGCGCGGCGACAGCGCCGACACCGGCGATCATCAGGAAGAAATCGGGTTTATTCATCGCGCTCCAATAAGAGCCGAGCCAGCCGGCGAGGAAGTTGCCGGCGAAGCTCGTCGCCAGCCACACGCCCATCATCAGCGAGACGATCGAGGCGGGCGCGATCTTGGTAACGAGCGAGAGGCTGGTCGGCGAGAGATAAAGCTCGCCCAAGGTGATCACCACGAAATAGACGAAAAGCCAGAGCCAACTCGCCTTGCTGCTCTCACCCGAATGCCACGCCGCATAGGCCATCACGAGATTGGCCAGCGCCACGCCGAGACAGCCGATCGCGATCTTCGTCACCGTCGTCGGCTCCGCATTGCGTGTTGCCTGTCGTCGCCATAAGGCGACGACAAAGGGCGTGAAGGCGAAAATCATGAACGGGTTGAAGGACTGGAACCAGGTCGTCGGAATGGTCGCTTGCCAGAAACCGAGATCGATCGCGCGGTCGGTGAAGCTGTCGGCCCAGAGCGCGATCGTGTTGCCCTGCTGCTCATACCCGGCCCAGAACAATGTCACCGGGATGAAGAGCAGCAGCAGCGCGGTAACGCCGCGGCGCTCTTCCGAGGTGAGGCGCGGCCGTGCCGCGTGAGCATGCGCGAGCTGCGGCTCGTCCGGCGGCAGAATACGCAGCGCAAAGATATAGATGCTTAGTGCGATGCACATGCCGATGCCGGCAGCGCTGAAGCCATACCCCCAGCCGAGCTCTTCGCCGAGCGTGCCGCAAACCAGTGGCGAAAAGAACGCGCCGAGATTGATGCCGACATAGAAGACCGAATAGGCGCGGTCGCGGCGCTGATCGCCGGGCGCGTAGAGTCGGCCGACTTGCGTCGAGATATTCGGCTTGAAGGCGCCATTGCCGAGGATCAGCGCCAGCAGCGCGAAGAGGAACAGCGATTCGAACGCCATCAGGAAATGGCCGAGCGCCATCAATACCGCGCCGATGATCACCGTGCGCCGCTGGCCGAGCCAGCGATCGGCGAGATAGCCGCCGAGGATCGGCGTCAGGTAAACGAAAGCGGTGTAGAGGCCGTAGATCTGCGAGGCGAGGGGCTGGATATCGAGCGGACCGAAGACCCCTTCGAGGGCGCTGCGCAATGCGGAAAAGCCGATGACCCCGTCGACCGTACCGGGATTGAGAAGATATTTGACCATGTAGAGGACGAGCAGGGAGCGCATCCCATAATAGGAAAACCGCTCCCACATCTCGGTGGTGAAAAGAAAAGTCAGGCCGCGAGGATGTCCGAAAAGCTGAGGCTCGGCGGCGGTATGCGGCGGCGTTGCGTCCATGGCGAATTTCACGGTACCGGTTTCTGCTGTATTGTCGATATCAAACTCGGTGGGTAGGAGTGTTGTGATGGCGTATGTGGTGGCGGTCGATATCGGTGGCACATTTACCGATCTTGTTGCTTTCGATCACGACAGCCAGAAGGTGGTCTACACCAAAAGCCCGACCACCTATGCCAATTTCGTTGATGGCATCCTCGATTGCTTCGCGAAGGCGCAGATCGACCCGGCGACGGCGAATTTCTTCAATCACGGCACGACGCTCGTCATCAATTCGCTGATCCAGCGCCGCGGCGCGCGGACCGCCCTCGTTACCTCTGCCGGCTTCCGCGACGTGCTCGAGATCGCGCGCGCCAACCGCCCCGATCCTTTCGATCTGCATTACCAACGCGACGAGCCGCTGATCCCGCGCGAACTGCGCTTCGAGGTGCCGGAGCGGCTCGACGCCAAGGGCCAGATCGTCACGCCCCTCGATGTGACCGCGCTCGAGAAACTTGCCGAGGAGCTGAAGCGGCAAAAGGTCGATTCGATCGCGGTGTTTTTCATGAATTCCTATCTCGATCCGAGCCACGAGCAGCGTGCCGCCGAGCTGCTGCAGCGCATGCTGCCCGGAACCTACGTCACCTGCAGCACCGAGCTGACGCGCGAATGGTACGAGTACGAGCGCTGCTCGACCGTGGCGGCGAACGCCTATGTCGGGCCGCAGGTGAATACCTATATCCGCCGTCTCGAAAGCGATCTGACGCAGCGCGGCTATGACGGCTCGCTCTTCATGATGGGCTCGAATGGTGGGTTGCTCTCCGTCGCGCGCACCTGCCGCCAGCCAATTGCGCTCGTCGAGTCCGGCCCGATTGGCGGCTGCATCGGCGCCGGCGCTTATGCCGAAGCACTCGGCATCGAGAATGTCGTCGCTTTCGATATGGGCGGCACCACGGCGAAATGTGCGCTGGTCGAGCGCGGCCACTTCTCGGTCGATTCCGTCTATTACGCCAACGGCTATATCAAAGGCTTCCCGATCAAATCGCCGGTGATCGATATCGTCGAAGTCGGCTCGGGCGGCGGCTCGATCATTTGGCTCGATGAGCAGAAGCGTGTGCATGTCGGGCCGCAAAGCGCCGGCTCGACGCCGGGTCCGGTCTGTTATGGCCGCGGCGGCGAAGCCCCGACCGTAACCGATGCGAATTTGCTGCTCGGCCGGCTCAATCCCGAACACTTCCTCGGCGGGGAGCTCTCCCTCAACACCGATCTTGCCGAGCGCGCGTTGGCGGATCGGGTCGCGACGCCGCTCGGCTATACCGGCGAGCGCGGCGTGATCGAGATGGCGGATGGCGCGCTGGCGATCGCGACCGTCACCATGGCCGGCGCGATCCGCCGCGTCTCGATCGAGCATGGGCTCGATCCGCGCGATTTCGCGCTCTTCTGCTATGGCGGCGGCGGGCCGCTGCATGCTTCGGCGCTGGCGCATGAGTTGTCGATCCCGCAAGTGATCATTCCGCCCGAGCCGGGAAATTTCTCGGCGATCGGCATGCTCCTCGCCGACGCGCGCATCGATTTCGCCAAGACCTTCACCGGCCTGCTCGACGACGAGATCGTCGGCACGATGGAAGAGGAATTCCAGGCGATGGAGCGCGAAGCGGCCGAAGCGCTGACGCGCGAATTTGGGGCGAGCGAGATTTTCTACGAGCGCCATGCCGAGATGCGCTATCGCGGCCAGCGCCACAATATCAAGGTGCCGATCACCGGGCTCCAGACCGCCGCGGCGATCCACGAAGCCTTCACGCGCGATTACAAGCGCCGCT
>DATMZZ010000390.1:0-5394 GCA_035573175.1 Allostellaceae bacterium | reverse complement strand
GCCAGGCTGGAAGCGTTCGGCGAGGGAGGTCGCGGCGGGGCGTACCGCGCCGCGGTCTTCGCTCGCGCGATAGATATCGGCGAGCGGCGTACCGCCGACCAGCCACGGCGCGATCGCGGCATTCACCTCGCGATAGCGGCTGTTGCACAGCACCAGCCGATCCTCGGAATCGAGCAGCATGAAACATTCGGGGATCGATTCGATCGCTTCGATCAACCGCGTTTGCGCGAAAGCGGCATGCTGCTCGGCGCGCACGAGCAAAGTGAGATCGCGGCCGATGCCGCGATAACCGATAAAGCGGCCGCCTTCGCCGAAGACCGGCAGGCCGGATAGCGAGACGTGATGCTCGACGCCGTTGCTGTCGCGGCAGCGGAAGCGCGTATCGCGGAAAGGGAGCCTGACTTCGATCAGATCGGCGAGGCCGCGCCAATCGCCACGCTCATCCTCGGAAATGGCGAGATCCACGAGACGCTGACCGACGAAGAATTCGATCGCATTGCTGGACGGGATCTGCGTGCTCTCGGACATCGAGGTGAAGCGCAGCGTCGCGTCCATTTCCCAGAACCAGTCGGCCGCGGCTTCGGCATAGTCGCGGAGCCTTTGCTCGGTCTCCTGTCCGGATTCAGACGCAAGGGGGGTTTCGACCAGCAGGAAGCGCTGTTCGCCGCTATCGGTCTCTTCAAGCGCCGAGAGCGTGTAGCGCAAGCGCTGAACGCCGCCGGCCATCGCGACCGAGCGCTCGCCACGGATGCTCTCGCCCGAAGCGAGCCGCATCAGCGCCGCTTTCATTTCGTGATCGTCGGCAAAAAGCGTGGCGAAGCGATCCGGGCCTTCCAGCGGCTCGGCCGCAGACCAATCCGCGGCGGCACGATTGCGCATAACGATGCGACCGGCGGCATCGAACACCGTCGTAAGGATCGCATCGCCAGCCAACTCGGTCGCTTCGCGGGGCTGGTCCGGCATCTCCATCGATGCGCGCACCGCCTGCCTGCGTAACGTCACTGCTGCTGGACCTCCACCATCACCAACAGCCTAGGAACGCGGTGTTAACATTCCGCAAATCGATGGTAGGGAATGGTTAATCCTTCGATAGCATCCGCCCGAGGGGGCGCTTGCCGAAGATATGCACGTGGAGATGCGGCACTTCCTGGTGTCCGTCGCGACCGTGATTGGCAAGGATGCGGTAACCACTTTCCACGACGCCCTCCTGACGCGCGATCTCGCCGATGGCGCGCACGAAAGCGGTGATTTCTTCGGGCGAAGCCTTGGCCGAGAAATCATCCATCGAGACATAAGCGCCTTTGGGAATCACGAGGACATGCAGCGGCGCCTGCGGGTTGATGTCGTGGAAGGCCAGCACGTGTTCGTTCTCGAACACTTTCTTGCACGGGATCTCGCCGCGCAGGATGCGCGCAAAAATATTGTTCGGATCGTAGGCCATGGCTTACCCCTTGTTGCCCTACCCCTTATTGCTACGCGCGGCTTTCTCCGCGATTCCCGAAATACCGACGCGCGATTCGAGCGCCGCCCAAATCTCAGTGGGTGCAATGCCGGCATCGGCCCAGAGCACGAGCAGATGATAGAGGAGATCGGCGCTCTCATTGGCGAGGCTGGAACTGCCTTCGACCGCGGCGATCACCGTCTCGACCGCTTCCTCGCCGAGCTTTTGCGCGATGCGTCCGCGGCCCTGGCTGAAAAGCTTCGCTGTGTAGGAGACGCTGGGATCAGCACCGCGGCGCGAGCCGATCGTGGTGAAGAGCCGGTCGAGAATGGAGCCGTCGAGATCAGCCATGGTCTTTTCCGCTGAGCGATAAGCCGGCCCGATTTTCAGATACTTAGGCGAGCGCGGCGAGGTCTTAGAGTCGCACCGGGATGCCGGCCTTGGCAAGATGCGCCTTGGCCTCGGCGAGACGATAGATACCGAAATGGAAGATCGAGGCGGCGAGCACCGCCGTCGCATGCCCGTCGCGGATGCCTTCGACGAGGTGATCGAGCGTGCCGACGCCGCCCGAGGCGATCACCGGAATGCGCACCGCGTCGGCGACAGCGCGGGTGAGGGCGATGTCGAAACCGGCTTTGGTGCCGTCGCGATCCATCGAGGTCAGGAGGATCTCGCCGGCGCCGAGCGCGGCCATGCGCTGCGCCCAGCCGATGGCTTCGATGCCGGTGGCGTTGCGTCCGCCATGGGTGAAGACTTCCCAGCGATCGGCGCTGACGCGTTTCGCATCGATGGCGACGACCACGCATTGGCTGCCGAATTTCTCCGCCGCTTCGCGCACGAATTCGGGTCGCGATACGGCGGCGGTGTTGATCGAGGTTTTATCGGCGCCCGCCAGGAGCAGCTTGCGGATGTCTTCGACATTGCGCACGCCGCCGCCAACGGTCAGCGGCATGAAGCATTGCTCGGCGGTGCGCTGGACGACGTCATAAAGCGTTGCACGATTTTCCGCCGAGGCGGTGATGTCGAGAAAGCACAGCTCGTCCGCGCCTTCGGCATCGTAGACGCGCGCTTGCGCGACCGGATCGCCGGCATCGACGAGATCGACGAAGTTGATGCCTTTGACGACGCGGCCGTCGCGCACATCGAGACACGGAATGACGCGCATCTTGAGCATGGGCTCAGCCTACCATCGAATTAGCCGACCATCGCTAGGGCGGCTTTGAGATCGACGCGGCCGTCGTAGAGGGCGCGGCCGAGGATCGCGCCGGCGATGCCGTCGCTTTCATGCGCTTTGAGCGCGGCGATATCGTCGAGCGCGGCAACGCCGCCCGAGGCGATTACCGGCGTCTCAAGCGCACGCGCCAGCGCGGCCGTGGCCGCGACATTGACGCCGGCGAGCGCGCCGTCGCGATCGATATCGGTGAAGATGATCGCCGCGGCACCCGCATCCTCGACGCGGCACGCGAGATCGATCGCGGTCATCTCCGAGGTCTTCGCCCAGCCTTCGACCGCGACCTTGCCGCCGCGCGCGTCGATGCCGACGGCGACCTTGCCGGGAAATTTGCGGCAGCCTTCTTTGACGAGGTCGGGATTGGTCAGCGCGGCGGTGCCGAGAATGATTCGAGCGATGCCTTTGCCGAGCCAAGCCTCGATGGTCGCGAGATCGCGGATACCGCCCCCAAGCTGAGCCGGGACACGCACCGCTTTGAGGATCGCCTCGACACTTGCCGCGTTCATCGGCTTGCCGGCGAAAGCACCGTCGAGATCGACGAGATGCAGCCAGCGGCAGCCGGCATCGGCGAAGCTTTTCGCCTGCGCCGCGGGATCTTCGTTGAACACGGTCGCGGCGCTCATCTCGCCGCGCAGCAGCCGCACGCAGCGGCCCTCCTTCAAATCGATCGCGGGATAAAGGATCACGGCCGGCCTTTGGCGCGCCCTGCCAGCCGTTTGAAATAAAAATAGCCGGTGACTACCTTGCCATCGACGCGGGCATAGGCGGGATGTTCGCCCCAGCGCTGGAAGCCCATCGTCTCATAAAGCCCGATTGCCACTTCCTGCGTCGCACGGACGTCGAGATTGAGGACGGCAAAACCGGCAACGCGTGCCGCGTCTTCGACCGCCTCTACCAAGCGCCGCGCGAGACCGTGGCCGCGCGACCAGGGCGCGAGGAAGTTGCCGGTGAGCTGCGCCGCGAAAGCTTGCGCCTCGTTGTTCCTCGGCGGTGCGACGAGCTGCACCGCGCCGCAGATCGTGCCGTTGAGCCGCGCGACGAAGAGCGCCCGCTCCGGCACCAGCAGCACGCCATTCCAGTACGATTCGAGCACCGTGCGTGCCGGCGCTTTCACCCAGCCGAAACCGCCGCCATCCTCGATGGCGGCGACAGTCGCTTCGCAGAGATCCTCGAGATCGTCGCCGTCGAAAGCACGCAGCCGCTCGACGGCGGTGGTAACCGCTGCTGGGCTCATGGCCGCCAGTGGAGAAAATTCGCGATGAGACGCAGGCCGATCATTTGGCTTTTCTCGGGATGGAATTGTACCCCGACAATATTGTCACGCCCGACCGCCGCTGCAATCGGTCCGGCGTAGTCGACATCGGCGATGAGGTCGTTTTTATCGGTGGGCATCAGCGCGTAGGAATGGACGAAATAGGCGTGGGCGCCGTTCTCGATTCCTTCGAGAACCGGATGCGCTTGGCGGAGTTGCAGTTGGTTCCAGCCCATATGCGGAATTTTGAGCGCGGGATCGCGGGGCGCCAGCGGCCCGACCTCGCCCTTGATCCAGCCGAGTCCGTCGACGGTTTCGAATTCGCGGCCGCGCTCGGCCAAAAGCTGCATGCCGACGCAGATGCCGAGAAAAGGCCGGCCGTCGCGCAACACGGCCTGGCGCAGCGCCTCTTCCATCCCCGGCACGGCGGCAAGGCCGCGGCGGCAATCGGCGAAAGCGCCGACGCCGGGCAGCACGATGCGCGAGGCATCGCGCAGGCTGTCGGCGTGGTTCGTGACGAGCACGCGGCCATCGGCGCCCGCTTCGCGCGCGGCGCGCTCAAAGGCTTTGGCGGCCGAGCGCAGATTGCCCGACCCGTAATCAATAACGACCGTTGTCATCTCAACCCATGAAAGCGAACCGGCCCCTTAAAGAGAGCCACCCAGCACGCCTTTCGTCGACGGAACCATATCGAGCCGCCGCGGATCGAGCGCCACCGCCTGGCGCAGCGCGCGGGCAAGCCCCTTGAAGCAGGATTCGACGATATGATGATTGTTCTCACCGTACATATTCTCGACATGCAAGGTGCAGCCGGCCGATTGCGCAAAGGCCTGGAACCACTCTTTGAAGAGCTCGGTATCCATCTCGCCGAGCTTCGGGCGCGAGAATTTCACCTTCCAGACGAGATAGGGCCGGTTCGAGAGATCGAGGGCGACGCGGGTCAGCGTCTCGTCCATCGGCACCATCGCCTCGCCCCAGCGCATAATGCCGCGGCGATCGCCCAGCGCCTTCGCCACGGCCTCGCCGACGACATAGCCGGAATCCTCGGTGGTGTGATGGAAATCGATATGGAGATCGCCTTTCGCGGTGAGGGCGAGGTCGATCAGGCTATGGCGCGACAACTGATCGAGCATGTGATCGAGGAAACCGATGCCGGTCGCGATCTCGGCAACGCCGGTGCCATCGAGATCGAGCCGCGCGGCAATGCTGGTCTCGCGGGTCTTGCGCTCAACGCTCGCCTGCCGGCCCGCCCTGTTAGGGGTGGCGCGCGCGGACGGGCTGCGACGGGCCGGCGAAGCCTGTTGCGCTTTCGCTTTTCTTGCGGGGGCTTTTCTCGCGGGCAAGGGATAGCTCCTTAAGGCCGCGCTTTTAGCATCCTTTGCGCCGAAATGATACGCGCCGCCCCTCGGCGGGAGGAGCGGCGCGTGATCGAGCCGAGAGGCGACGGTTAGAGCACGAAGGCGCCGTGCG
>DATMZZ010000389.1:0-3593 GCA_035573175.1 Allostellaceae bacterium | reverse complement strand
TGGCCTAAGCTCGCCGGTAAGCCTTGGGAGGAAGATGCGCACGGCGTCCGGTCAAAACCGCCTGCGCGCATCCCGGCCGCACGCGACCGCACCAGCCCTTCTTCGGCCTCGTCGTGGTGAGCGGCGAGGATGCGACCATCCGGCAATCGGCCGATGGACTCTATCTCTACGACGAGGACGGCCGGCAAGAGATCGCCTTGCCGCGCAAGGAAGGCTGCCGGCTCGCCGAGCTGATGGAGATGCACGAAGCGCTCAGCGGCGGCCGCAAGCCTTTCCATGACGGCGGCTGGGCCTCGCGACGCTCGAAGTGTGCTTCGGCATTCTCGAAATCTGCGCGCACCGGCCGTGAGGTCGCGATGACGCGGCAGGTGGCGATCTAGAGATACGCTCTTACCAGCGCGCGGCGCCCTCGACAGCGAAAGCGGCGCGCCAATCGCCGCCCGGTTTGAGAATGCCCTCATGCGGGCGCACGTCGCGATGCTTTAATGGGTCGACGCCCGGCGGGGTCTCGCCGCGCTCGACCGCCGCGACGGCTTCGAGCAGCATGCGGCGCAGGAACACGATGGCGCGGTCGGATGTGCCGAGATGCTCTTGCGTGCGGTCGGTGATCGGCCCCATGCCTTCCTGCACCGCGACATCCTGTGTGTTGATACCGGGAATGCCGGTGAAGCTCGTCGTCTTCTGCAGCGCGCGATCGATCTTGTAATCGTTGTCGAAATTCGCCTTGAGACGGAAGGTGCCGGGGATATAGGCGTCGCGGCCGCGGCCGAAGCGGCGCTCTAAAATGTCGAAGCCTTCGGGGTCGATCGGCGAGTTCTCGTCGTAGCCGCAAGTCCAGTTGTAGACACAGGTGTGCCCGTCATCGACCGGCACCCAGATATGTCCGTCATAGGCCGGGCGGTGGCCATTGGCGCCGGGCAGGGGCGAGCGCACATTCGGCCGCATCTGCTGTACCGGCATGATGTATTGGTAGTGCCGCACCCAGATGTCGTCGTCGCCGATCTGCCGCGTCCCGGTATAGGAATAGCCGTAGGGCGTCTCGAAGCACTCGATCTTCGGCGCATTGTCGCGCGCGAAGAGATAGCCCTTGTCGCGGATGTTGCTGTTGTGCAGGAAGCCGACATGCGCGGTGTCGAGACCGCCTTCGAGGCTCTGTAGATAGTTGTTGTTCTGATAATTCTTCGACACGTTGCGATGCGTCTCGGGCGCCCGCGTCCATTCGTAATCCGGCGCCGCGGGCTGCTTGTCCGCAGGACCCATATAGGCCCAGACGATGCCGCCGCGCTCGACCGTCGGATAGGCCTTGATGCGGATGTTGTTCTTCATCGGGCTCGACGCCGGCTCGCTCGGCAGATCGACGCATTCGCCGTCGGCGTTGAATTTCCAGCCGTGATAGACGCAGCGCAGCCCGCATTCCTCGTTGCGGCCGAAGAACAGCGGTGCGCGCCGATGCGGGCAATACGCGTCGACCAGCCCGATGGTGCCATTCGTGTCGCGATAGGCGATGAGATCCTCGCCGAGCAGCCGTACGCGCACCGGCGCGCCGTCGCGCTCCGGCAACTCGGTCGAGAGGCAGGCTGGCTGCCAATAACGCCGCAGCCATTCGCCCGCCGGTTGCCCCGGACCGACATGCACCAGCCGCGCCTGATCTTCCGCCCGCATCATATTTTCTCTCCCTGACGCTATCGTCTGACGATCGACAGCTTAGCGAATTGCCGTGCTGCGGCCAATCGGTCGCGGCGGCTCAGGGCGAGCGCTGGCGCGACGGGGCGCGGGCGACGATCGAGCCGATATCGAGCACATGGCCTCTCACGGCATCAAGGAACTGGTCGCGGGTCAGGCCCGGCTGCAGCGCGTCGGGCGCAAGATCGAGGGCATAAAGCGAGAAGATGTAGTGGTTGGTATGTCCCGGTATTGGGCACGGACCCATGTAATCGTGATTGCCGGTGGCGCTGCTGCCGCCGATGTAGCCTGCCGCTTTATTGCCGAAGCCTTCGGGCAAGGAGCGGCGATCGCCGGCGATGCCGTAAGCGACCCAATGCACCGCGCCGCCGCCCTTGGCGCCGTCGGGATCGTAGATGACGAGGCCGAAGCTCTTGGTGCCCGCCGGCACGTTGGTCCAGGCGAGGGGCGGCGAGACATTCTGGCCGCCGCAATTGGTCGGCGCGCTGGCGCCGCGCTTGGTGACGAGATGACCGGCATATTTCGCCGCGATCGTTCCGCCTTCCTTGAAAGCGCTCGAGGTGATTTTGAGCACGTCCGCTTGGGCCGTGCCCACCAACATCGCGAAAACCGCGAGCGTTGCAACCGCGATTCTTCCGCTGCACCACATGGCCGGATCGCTCCCCGTTAAACCGGAGGAGCGAATTTGCATCGGCTGCTCAACCCTGACAACCGCGCCCGGCAAGAGCACGATCGTTTCGAAAAGAAGCAGCCAGCTTCTTTTCGAAACGTGAATCGTGCTCTCGATTCAAAAATATAGACTATGATTCACGGATGAGACGGAACCGGCTCGATCCCGTCTCATCCGATCATGGCCTAGGGCGCGGCGACCTGGAGCTGACCTTTCATCATCGGATGGAAGCGGCAGTAATAATCGAACGTGCCGGCTTTCGAGACGGTGAGGCTCCCTTTGCCATTGGCCGGGATCTGCACGTCGAAGCTCTTGTCGCGTGCGGTCGCGGTATGGGCGACAAAATCCTTGTTCACCCATTCGATCGTGTCGCCGGGCTTCACGCTGATCTGTGCCGGCGAGAAGACGAGCTGCTTGATCGTCACCTCGATCGTCGCCGCGCTCGCCGGCGCCGCTGCCATCAAGGCGAGCGACAGCGCGGCGAGCGGTCCTGCGATGCGAAAGGTCATCGCGCTATTTCAGCTCGTTGACGAGCATCTGCGCGTGCTCTTGATGGCCCTGGAAAATCTTGAGGCCGGTCGAGAGCAGATCCTTGAGCTCCGGATTTTTCGCGTTGGGGATCAGCGTGTCCTTGAGCGCGCCGTCGACCGTCTCGTGAAAGGCGAGTTCGTTCGCCGCGTAGGCCTTATCGAAAGCGGCGCCGGACAGCTTCGAGAGCTTCTCCCGCTCGGCCGCCGCCTGCTTCACCAGCGCCTTGCTGGTATCGTTGTCCTCGGGTGTCACCTTAAGTTTCTTGACCAGCGCCAGCGCCTTGTCGTTCACTGCCTGGTGATCGGAGAGCATGTTGTTGGCGAAGGCGATGACATCCTTGTTCTTCGATTTCGACAGCGCGAGTTTGGCCGCTTTGACGTCGATATCGCCGGCGGTATAGGCGATATGAGCGATTTGCGGATCGGTCGGCGTCGCGCTATGCGCCGGCGCCGCCGCCATCAAGAATGTCGCCGCCAGGAATGTTGCCCCCACCAAATTTGCCCCGACCGATTTTGCCAGGGGGCGCAGTGCAGGAATCATGATTTTTCTCCCTCGCGTCCGGGGAGCCGGGATCGGCTCGCTCTCGTGACGCCGGGACATTGGATGCAGGCGCGGCCGAAAAGGTTCCCGACTTATCGCGCAGTCGCGGCGAGTTTTGCGATCACGATATCGGCGGTGCGGCGGCAGCGCGGGTCTTCGAACGGGAACA
>DATMZZ010000388.1:0-12515 GCA_035573175.1 Allostellaceae bacterium | reverse complement strand
CGATCTCCATTCGCCGCGCCGCGATGGACCGACGCGCCTCTTACGCATCGAAGGCCGCAATCTCGATAAGGTGCGCCGCTTCGGTTACCGCGCCGCCTGACGACGCCGCTTCAGTATTCGAGATGGATACGCCCGGCGAAGACCGAGACCGGGCCGCGCGCCGAATTGTAGGCGGGATCGACGACGTATTGATAATCGAGCGAGATTGAAAGCGGCTTGAAGAGCTGCGCGCGGTAATAAGTCTCGAGGATACGCTCCGGCCGATAGGAGAGCGTGCCGTCGCCGACGAGGATGCCGAGGCCGCCGACGAAGAAGAAGCCGCGATGCTGCTCTGTCAGCTCGTTCTGCGCGATGCCGAAAGCGAGCGTATCGTCGGGGCGGTTCCAGCGCCCGCCTTTGAGGCTGAGACCGAGTGATTCGCTCCGGTCGATATCCTCAAAAGCCCAGCTCTCAGTATGGCCGTTGCTGACACTGAAGCGGCCGAAGAAGCCGAGCTCGTCGGCGACCTCCTGCTGCAGGTTCAGCACGAAACCCGGCTTCCAGCGCGAGCGGCGCGTGATCGCAATATCGCCGCCATTCGAAATCGCCTGGCTGTTGCTGCCCATCGGCGCGCGATTGGCGAAGAGCAAAGTCCGGAGCACGCCGGGACGTGAAGCGATGGCGAAATGGTTCTCCAGCTCCAGCACGGCACCGAAACTGTGCCAGAAGCGCGGCTCGAGATCGCGCGAATTGGCCACCTTCGGCT
Organism: Allostellaceae bacterium; assembly: GCA_035573175.1. GTDB lineage: Bacteria > Pseudomonadota > Alphaproteobacteria > ATCC43930 > CGMCC-115725 > CAIKMD01. Next base: position 11,770 of record DATMZZ010000388.1, on the reverse strand, counting down.
CGAGGAACCAGCCGCCACGCAAGGTCCAATCGGGATGCACCCACTCGACTGTCGCGCCGTCGGTGTAGCCCTTTGAATCCGCCGGATAGTCCCACGCACCCGCCGCCCAGATCGCGCCATTTAGGAAATTCTCGCGCGGATCGTCGGCATAGTCGTTGGTATCGAAAATATCCGTCGGCGAGTATTTGCCGATCGTCACGGTGATGCGGTTGGCATCCTCGACATCGGCGAGTTGGTTCTGATCGGCGGCGATCTGCTGCTTATCGCCGCCGAGACCGAAATTCTGCCGCACGAACAGCCGCGCGACATTGGCCTTGGGATTGTCGTAACCGCCCTTCTGCGCTTCGCCATTCACAAAGCCCGCGACACCTTCGGTTTTGCTGAGGCCGAAACCTTGGTTGAATTCGGGATTGAAATAGAGCGCGCCGCTGTCCCAAGGCAGCCGCGCGCCGAGGAACAACGTGCCGGTCCAGGATTCGCGGCCGCGCGGCGCTGGATCGAGGCTGTTCGGCCCGCGATAGGGCGAATGAAAGCGCAGATTGCCTTGTTCGATGAAGGTGGTTTGCGCGTGGAGGCTCCAATCCTCCAGCGTGAAAACGGGAGCGTTGGCCTGGTCGGCAGCTTGCTGCGCCCGAAGCGGCAGCGGCGCCAGCGCCAGCAGCAGCGCGACTGTCGCCGTGGCGGCTTTCCCCGCATCTCGCCTCATTCGCCTTACCCCCGATGGCACCAAGCGCGAGAGGATCGCCGCCCTCTGTTACCCCGATATGACGGCGTACGACCTCTAGTCGAACCAGCGATCGCCAAGAATCACGGGCACCGTCTTGTTGGCCGTGGAATTGCCGTCCATCGGCTTGCCCTCGATATCGATGCGCGCGAGCGCGTCTTTCGCCGTGTCGACCACGGCGCCGATCCGCGCCATTACCAGCGGCTCGTCGCCGAGCGCCTTGAACCAATAGAAAGTGCCGCGCGGCAAGAGGATGCCGTCATGCTTCTTGACGCGCTTCAGCTCGCCCTTCGGCCCGAAGAACTCAGCCTCGCCCTGCAGCACGAGGAAGACGTGGTCCTCGTTCGGATGGGCATGGAGCTCGTTCTCGCCATCCGAGGCATAGGTCTTCAAAACGACCCACATGCGATCGGTTGCCGCCATCGGCGTGTCGGTGCGGCCTTGCCTCGGCAATTGCGCGCTGAGATGGAAGAAGGTCGGCTGGCCTTTGACGGAAGCCTGCGCGTCGATCTGGGCGCGCATATCCTCGGTACCTTCGACGATGTGACCGGTGACCGGCGAATCCATGATCTTCCCCTTCTGCTCTAACGGCGCACGCCGCCGGGCACAGCGGACGCGCTCGATGAGCCCCAATTGACGATATAGGCCTCGCCGCGCTCGAGGAAGGACGAGACGATGCGCAGTAGCCGCTCCGGCTGGTCGGATTCGATCACATGCGCCGCGTCATAGACGTAGGAGAGATGCGAGCCGGCGATCGTGCCTTTGAGAAAACGGCCGGTCTCGGGCGGAATGATCTCGTCCTTTGTGCCCATGAGGATGAGCGTCGGCGCTTTGATCTCGGCGACGCGACCGGACAGCGTGCCGTCCGCTAGCGACACCGCGCCGTAGTGATCGAGCATGCCGCGATTGCCTTGGATATGTTCCATCGGCTTGGTCATCGGCGGCGCACGATCGGGATAAGCGAAGAGCTTGCGGCGCAGCTCCGTCGGGTCGCTCGGCAGCCCGCCCTTGCCGCCCGCCGGCACGCCGGCCGGCGCTTCGAGCACGAGGTGATCGATCTTGTCCTGATGCTTCACCGCGAGCCACAGCGCTTCCCAGCCGCCGAAGGACGTGCCGATCACATCGCAACGCTTGCCGATCGCGACATTGATGAAGGACGCGGCGACATCGGCCAGCGCTTCCATGGATTTGATCGATGGATGCGGCGCGGTGCCGTCGAAGCCGGGTGTTATCGGCATATAGACCGTGCGACCCTGCGCCAGCACCTCGATCGGCTTACTGATGCCGACACCGGCGGCGGGATGGAGATAAAGCAACGGCTCGCCGCTGCCGGCGACGAAATAGCTGATCGGGCCGGAGCCAACGCGGGTTTCCTTGCGTTCGAATGCCATGTCGCGCTCCTTCACAGATCCTTGAGCGCGGGCTGCACCCGCTCGCGGAACAATTCCATGCCTCGGCGCACGACCTTGTCCGGCATGTTGCCGACCTTCATCGTGAATTGCTCGACGCCGTGACCCAGCGCCTTATGCACGCGCTTGATCTGCTCGACCACCGTTTCGGGGCTGCCGCAATAGATCGAGCCGGATTCGATCTGCTCTTCGAGGCTGCGCGCGCGCAAGGTCGCGAGCCGCGCCTCGAACCGGTCGCTCGAGCCTTCGCGCTGGTAATAGCGCGTCTTCTGAATGACGAGCTGCTGCGCGCTGCGCTGCGGCCGCATCAGGATATGGTGGAAATATTCGAGGCCCTTGCGCATATGCTCGCGCGCCTCTTCGTCGGTGTCGGCGATGCAGGTGTGATGACCGGTGAGGATATCGTCCGGCCTCGGCTCCCAGCCGTAAGCACGCGACGTCTTGTAATAGTGATCGATATTGGCGCGCGCGACGTTGAGATCGGCGATCAGCACGATGCCAAGCTTGGCGCGGTGCTCTGCCACGAACTCAACCGATTCCTCATTCGTTCCCGACATCAGCAGCCGCGGATAGGGTTTCTGATAGGGCCGCGGCCAGATCGAGACCGACGGGAATTGATAGAACTCGCCTTCCCAGCCGAACGGCTCGGGCTCGGTCCAGGCCTTGATGATGAGGGCTACCGCCTCGCGCAGCCGTGCGCGCGAATCCGACGGCGGCACGTTATAAGCGATGTATTCATGCGGAATGCCCCGCATCATGCCGGCGAGCACGCGTCCGCCCGACATCACGTCGAGCATCGCATACTCCTCGGCGACCCGGATCGGATTAAGCAGCGGCACGAGATTGCCGAGGATTGCGAGATTGACGCGCTTGGTGCGATAGACCAGCGAAGACGCGATCAGGTTCGGATTCGACATCAGCCCATAGGGACTGAAATGATGCTCGTTGCAGCCGATGGAATCGAAGCCGCATTCCTCGGCATAAGCCATGGTATCGATGTAGCTTGCATAGAGCTGGCGACCGCGCTCAGCGTCGAATTCCTTGTTGCTGACCGGCCATTCCTGTGGCTCGTGCGGATAGTCGGGCCAAGGCATGAGGTGGAAAAAATTGAACTTCATGGCGTCCCTCGATTTTAAGGGGGAGTATGCGTCCGGCGTGGCGCGCCTTCAACTCACGGGCCGCTCGGACTAAAGTTCGCTCTCGCCCATTTTCTTCGGTGAAATCCCATGCTCGATGTCTCGCGTGATTTGGCCCCCCACCAGCCGATCCGCCTCGCCGATTACCAGGCGCCCGCTTTCCTGATCGACGAAGTCGATCTCGTCTTCGAGCTCGGCGAGGAGAAGACCAGCGTCAAGGCGCGACTGTCAGTGCGGCGCAATCCCACGGCGAAGGAACCGAACGCGCCGCTGAAGCTCGCCGGGCGCGAGCTGGAGCTGATCTCGCTCGCGCTCGATGGCGAAGCGCTGGGGCCGAACCGCTACGTCGTCGACGATGAATCTCTGACGATCGCTTCGGTGCCGGACGAATTCACCCTCGATATCGAGACGCGGATCGAGCCGCAGAACAACACGGTGCTATCGGGACTTTATAAATCCGGCGGCAATTTCTGCACCCAATGCGAGCCGGAAGGCTTCCGCCGCATCACCTATTTCCTCGACCGGCCGGATGTGATGGCACGCTTCACCACGACCATCGTCGCCGACAAAGCGCGTTATCCGGTCCTGCTCTCCAACGGCAATCCCGCCGATCACGGCGAGAGCAGCAATGGTCGGCATTGGGCCAAGTGGGTCGATCCCTTCCCAAAGCCCGCCTATCTCTTCGCGCTGGTCGCCGGCGACCTCGTGCCGTTCCGCGACAGCTACAAGACCAGCACCGGCAAAACGGTCCCGCTGGCGATCTGGGTGCGGCGCGGCGATGAAGACAAATGCACGCACGCGATGGAATCGCTGAAACATGCGATGCGCTGGGACGAAGAGAAATTCGGCCTCGCCTACGATCTCGACGTCTTCAACATCGTCGCCGTCAGCGACTTCAACATGGGCGCGATGGAGAACAAGGGCCTCAACATCTTCAACACGAAATACGTGCTGGCGAAGCCGGAGACCGCGACCGATGTCGATTTCCAAGGCATCGAATCGGTCATCGGCCACGAGTATTTCCACAACTGGACCGGCGACCGCGTCACCTGCCGCGACTGGTTTCAGCTTTCGCTGAAGGAAGGCCTCACCGTCTATCGCGATCAGGAATTCTCTGCCGATATGGGCAGCCGCGCGGTGAAGCGCATCGGCGATGTGCGGCGTCTACGCGCGGCGCAATTCCCGGAAGATGCCGGGCCGCTCGCGCATCCGGTCCAGCCGGCGCAATACATCGAGATCGATAATTTCTATACCGCGACCGTCTACAACAAGGGCGCGGAAGTCGTGCGTATGATCGAGACGCAGCTCGGCACGGATGGCTTCCGCAAAGGCATGGACCTTTATTTCAAGCGCCATGACGGCCAGGCGGTGACGATCGAGGATTTCGTCGCGGCGATGGCCTATGCCAACGGCAAGGACTTCTCGCACTTCCTCGTTTGGTACAAGCAGGCGGGCACACCGGAACTGACAGTCCAAGATAATTATGACGGCGCGGCGAAGACCTATGATCTTACCTTGTCGCAGTCGACGCCGCCGACGCCGGGACAATCGACCAAGCAGCCGCTGGTCGTGCCGATCGCCATGGGGCTGATCGGCGCAGACGGCAAAGAGCAGGCGACGCGGCTCGACGGTGAGAGCAAAACCACGCCGGGCACACGCGTGCTGGTACTCGGCGAAGCCAAGCAGACGTTCCGTTTCGTCGATGTGCCGAGCAAGCCGACGCCATCGTTGTTGCGCCGGTTCTCGGCGCCGGTGAAGCTGAAGAACATCCCGCTCGCGCGGCAGCAATTCCTTGCGCTCAATGACACCGATCGCTTCGCGCGCTGGGAAGCCGGCCAGCAGGTCGCAACGCATCTTCTGCTCGGCATGGTCGCCGCGCATCGCCGTGGCGACCAACTCGCGCTCGACACCGCGCTCGTCGATCAGATGCGCCGCACCCTTGCCGCGGCCGATAGCGATCCGGCCTTCGCGGCCGAGCAGCTCAGCCTGCCGTCCGAATCCTTCCTCGCCGATCAGATGGACGTCGTCGATGTCGATGCCATCCACGCGGCGCGCGATTTTGCGCGACGGCGGATTGGCGCGGCACTCGCCGATGATTTCGCCGCGCTTTACGAACGGCTGACCGATCGCGGGCCTTACAGCGCCGATGGCACGGCGATCGGCAAGCGCGCGCTGCGCAACGTCGCGCTCGCCTATCTCGCCCTCGGCAATGGCGATATCGCCCGTGCCAAGGCGCAGTTCGACACTGGCGGCAATATGACGGATGTGCTGGCCGCGTTGTCGGTGCTCAACGAATTCGACCAACCGGCCCGTACCGAAGCGCTGACGAGCTTCTACGAGCGTTGGAAGGGCGACGAGCTGGTCGTCGACAAATGGTTCAGCCTGCAGGCGATGTCATCGCTGCCCGGCACGCTGACGCGCGTCAAGGAGATGACGCATCATCCGGCCTTCACGATCAAGAATCCGAACCGTATGCGCTCGCTGGTCGGCGCCTTCACCCAGGCCAATCAGCTGCGGTTCCACGATGCGAGCGGTGCCGGCTATGCCTTCCTTGCCGATCAGGTGATCACGCTCGATAAACTCAATCCGCTGATGGCGTCGCGGCTGATCCAGCCGCTCGGCCAGTGGCGGCGGCACGACGGGACACGACAAGCACTGATGAAACGCGAGCTCGAACGCGTACTGGCGCTGCCCTCGCTGAGCAAGAACACTTACGAGATGGCGTCGAAGAGCCTCGCGGCTTAGCCCGCCGGCTCGACATCCAGCCGCATGACGACGCCGTCGAGACCGCTGCGCGCGGCGGGATAGAGCCTCGCGACCAGCGGATCGTGGCCCGGCACGATATGCCGCGGCGATGACGCAAGCCGGCGCAGCGTTGCATGGCCTTCGAGCATGTCGGCGACGTTGTAGACGATTGGATAGGCGCGGTCCTGCTCGAGATGCGCATAGAGATGCGCCGCGTCCGAGGCCAATACGACCGCGCCGCGCTTCGTCATCACCCGCACGCTTTGCAGCCCCATCGTGTGGCCGCCGATGAAATGAAGGCTGAGGCCCGGCGCGATCTCCTCATCGCCATCATGAAAGCGCACGCGCCCGGCGAAGATACGACGCACCATGCCGACGACATCATCGACCGCAAGCGAATGACTGAACCCGTGGTGACACATCGGCCTGCCGGTGGCGAAGGCCATTTCGCGATCCTGAATATGGAATGTGGCGTTCGGAAAGAGATCGAGCCCGCCGGCATGGTCGTAATGCATGTGGGTGATGATCACGTCTTCGACCTTCCCCGGATCGATGCCGAGGGCCTTCAACCCGTCGACCGGCGAGCGCAGCAATTCGCGCTTCCTGAGTCGCGCCTGCTCCGCCCCAAAGCCGGTATCGACGACATAGGTCTTGCCGCCGCCGATGATCGCCCAGACGAAATAATCGAGCGGCATCGGCGCATCATGCGGATCGCCGCCGAGGAAATTCTCGGCCGCGCGCCGCTCGTGATGCGCGTAGCGGATCGCGTAGACTTCGTATTCTGGCACGATCGCCCTCCTTGCCCGTCATTGCGAGGAGCGTAGCGACGAAGCAATCCAGAAGCCGCATGTGAGGCCCTGGATTGCTTCGCTCCTGAGCCCGACGAAGGGGCTCGCAATGACGAAGACTTCTAATTCCCCGCCTTCACCTCGACGCCGGCCCAATTCTCGATGAGGCGCACGATCTCGGTGAAATCGGATTGCGGGCCGAGCTCGCTGTTGGCGAGCTGCCACATCATGCGCACCGCGCTGCCGACCCACATCGGCACTTGCAGCGCCTCGGCCTCTTCGAGACAGAGCCGCACATCCTTGTACATGAGCCCGGTATAGAAGCCCTGGGTAAAGCGGCGCGTGATCACCTCATTTGGAAATTTGGTTTCGGTCGCGGTGTTGCGGCCGGTGCCGGAATTGATGACCTCCAGCATCTGCGCCGGATCGAGTCCGGCCTTGACGCCCATCACCATGGCCTCGGCCGTCACCGCCATCGAGGTCGCCGACAGGACATTGTTGCAAAGCTTCATCGCCTGGCCCATGCCCGGCCGCTCGCCGACATGAAACACCTTGCCGAAGATCGCGAGCAGCGGCCGCACACCCTCGATCAGCGCATGCGGCCCCGAGGCCATCACCGCGAGCGTGCCTTTCTTGGCGCCGGCGACGCCGCCTGAGACGGGCGCGTCGACGATCGCGATGCCGCGTTCTGTTAGGCCCGCGACGACACGCGCTGTCGTGCGCGGACCCGTGGTCGAAAGATCGACGAATATCTTGGCGCGCTGTCCCGCCGCGACACCGGCCGGGCCGAGCGCTTCGCCTTCGACATCCTTGGGCTCGGGTAGGCTGAAGAACACGATATCCGACGCATCGGCTACAGCGTGCGACGAATTCATCCGCGCCGCACCGCGCGCGATAAGCGGCGCCATCGCTTCCTCGCGGATATCGTAGACCGCGAGTCTATGGCCGGCATCGATCAAGCGATTGGCCATCGGCCCACCCATATTGCCGAGGCCGACAAAGCCTATCTCTTCGCCCATCGCTGTCCTCCCCTCACGGGTCTAATATCGCGGCATGAAGCTTAGGGCTTTCGCCTTCGCCGCCCTACTGGTTTTCGCCCTCATCGTGCTAGGGCCTGCCGCGCACGCCCAAGCACCCCATGCATCGGGGCCGCCGGTCGATCTCGCCCTCGTCCTCGCCGTCGATGCCTCGGGCAGCGTCAATCAGACGCGCTTCGATCTGCAGAAACACGGCTATGCGCAGGCCTTTCGCAGCCGCGAGGTGATCGAGGCGATCGGCGCCGGCGCCGACCACGCTATCGCCGTGGCGATGGTGCAATGGACCGGACCCAGCCTCCATGTCCAGGTGGTCGATTGGACGCGCGTTTCGGACACCGCTTCGGCGCAAGCACTCGCGGACGCGATCGACGCCAGCCGGCGCAACCTCTATGGCGGCGGCACGTCGCTGAGCGGCGCGATCGATACCGGCGCCGCGGTGCTGGCCGCGAGTCCCTTCCGCGCGACGCGGCGCGTCATCGACATTTCGGGCGATGGCTCGAACAATGCCGGGCGCCTCGCCGAGACCGCACGCGATGAGGCGGTCAAGCAGGGCATCGTCATCAACGGCCTGCCCATCACCTGGATCGAGCCCGGTCTCGATGCCTATTACCGCAACAGCGTTGTCGGTGGGCCCGGCGCCTTCGTCATCAGCATCGACAGCTATGACAATTTCGCCGATGCGATCCTCCATAAACTCGTGACAGAAATCTCGGGTATCGCACCACCCAGCCTTGCCTCGAACGCCGCCCGATGAAATAGTGGTTAGAACGAGAAACGGAGGCGCGCCCGTGAAGCGGCAAATGCTGAAACTCGGGGAGGTTGAACTCGAGCTCCATGAGAGTGGCGAAGGCTCGCCGCTCCTCTTCCTGCATAGCGGCGCAGGCTTCTCGCCCGACGATGCTTTCGTCGGCCTTGTCGACAAGCGCCACCGCGTCATCGCATCCTCGCATCCCGGCTTCGGCTATTCGAGCCTGCCCGATTGGATCGATAGCATCGACGACATCGCGCATATCTATCTCGAATTGCTCGACCGGCTCGATTTGAAACGCGTGACGCTGGTCGGCGCATCGATCGGCGGCTGGATCGCCGCGGAGATGGCCACCAAATCGCCGGAGCGCTTCGACAAGCTTGCCCTGATCGGACCGGTGGGCGTGAAGACGGGTGGGCCGAGGCAGCTCGACATTCCCGATATCTTCGCGCATCCGGTCGAGGCGCTCGATCGCATGCGCTTCCACGATCCGGCAAAAGCGAAGATCGACCTCACCAAGCTCTCGGAAGAGCAGATGCGCATCATCGCGCGCAACAACGAGACGCTCGCGCTGCTCGTTTGGGAACCCTACATGCACAATCCGAAGCTCATGCACCGGCTCCATCGCCTGACGATGCCCGTGCTCTTCATGCGCGGCGCCAGCGACGGGCTGGTCTCGGCCGAGTATCTCGATCGCTATGCGAAGCTCGTGCCCGGTGCGCGCATCGAGACTATCGCCGAAGCGGGCCATCTGCCGCATATCGAGCAACCGAAAGCTTTCGCCGCGTCGCTCGCCGCTTTCCTCGGGCCCAATCCTGGACAGGGAGCCTGATCCATGCGCGCCTGGCATTTCAGCGAGAACGCCTATCCCTTCCTGCCGCCGCAGGATCAATTCGATTCGATCCGCGTCACTCTGCCGAACCGGCTCTACGATCCGAAGAAAGGCGCCGAGCTCTACGACCGCTTCCTCCGCGAATGGCAGATTGCCGAGGAGGAAGGCGTCAACATCATGCTCAACGAGCATCATCAGACGGCGACCTGCGTCGATCCGGCGGCACCGCTGGTGCTGGCCGCACTGGCGCGGCTGACGCATAAGGCGCGGTTGCTGATCCTCGGCAATCCAATCGCCAATCGCCGCCAGCCGGTGCGCATCGCCGAAGAGATGGCGCTGATCGATGTGCTCTCGAAAGGCCGGTTAGAAGCCGGTTTCGTGCGCGGCGTGCCGACCGAGATCCTGCCGGCGAACAGCAATCCCGTGCGCATGAATGAGCGGCATTGGGAAGCGCTCGATCTCATCGTCCAGGCCTGGACGAGTAACGACGGGCCGACGAGCTTCGAGGGCCGCTTCTTCCATCACCGCAACATCAATATCTGGCCGCGGCCTTATCAATCGCCGCACCCGCCGATCTGGGTGTCGACCACGAGCCCCGGCGGCTCGAACCAGGTGGGCGCGCATGGCTATATCCAAGCGACGTTCCTGACGGGCTTCAAAGGCACGCCGGCGATCTACGATTCTTATCGCAAAGGCTGGCGCGACGCCGGCAAAGGCAAGGACGTGCCGGTCAATCGCCTCGCCTATGCCGCGATGGTCTATGTCGCCGATAGTGAGGCCAAAGCGCGCGCCGGCGCCGAAAAGCTGCTCTGGTACATCACCGCAAACAAGGTCTCGCCCTGGTTCCGCAACCCGGCGGGCTACAGCCCGGTCGCGCTGAATGTAAAGATGATGCTGGGCGATGCGGCCGGCGGCGGCTTCGGCAATTTCGGCGCCAATACCACGGTCGACGGCGCCATCGCCAACGGCACGATGTTCTGCGGCACACCCGACAAGGTCTTCGAGCAGATCAAAACCTTCTATCATCATGTCGGCGGCTTCGGCAATTTGCTGCTGATGGGTCAGGCCGGGCATCTCGATCACGACGAGACCGTCCATGGTATCCAAATGTTCGCGCGCGAGGTTTATCCGCGCCTGAAAGAAGAGTTTCCGGATAGTGCGATTTCGGGGCGCGATGTTGCGGCCGCCGAATAACCAGGAGGGGAGAAGAAAATGAAACGTATACTGCTCGGTGGCGCGGCACTCGCGGCACTTCTCGCGCTGACGCCGATCGGCGCACAGGCGGCGACGAGTGAGCAAAAGAAGGATGCCGAAGCGATCGTCACCAAGAACGCGCAGACCATCTGGGATATTGGCGATTCCATCTATTACTTCGGCGAGATGGGCATGCAGGAATTCGAGAGCACCAAGCTCTTGAAGGACACGCTGGAAGCGGCCGGCTTCAAGGTCGATCTCGGCATCGCGGGCATGCCGACGGCTTTGTGGGCGACCTACGGCTCGGGCCATCCTTATATCGTGATCGAGACTGAGATCGACGCACTGCCCGGCGGCAATCAGACGCCGCTCGACTTCGAGCACAAGCCGATGGTGCCGGGCGCTCCCGGCCATATGGAAGGCCACAATACGCATGGCGGCGTCGCCACCGCCGCGGCTTTCGCGGTGAAGCAGGTGATGGATAAATATCATCTGCCCGGGACCGTCGCGATCAATTTCGGCCCTGCCGAGGAAGAGATCGCGAGCCGGCCCTTCATCGTTCGCGCCGGCTATTTCAAGGATGTCGACGCCGCGATCTACCTTCATATCGGCGATAACTTCAACACCGGCTGGGGACTGCAGAATTACGCAGCGATCGGCGTGCAGTTCGCTTTCCATGGCAAATCCGCGCATGGCGCCGTCGATCCTTGGGACGGCAAGAACGCGCTCGATTCGCTCGAGCTGATGGAGAACGGCGTCGCCTTCCTGCGTCAGCAGTTGAAGCCGACCTACCGCATCCATCGCTCGATCATGGATGGCGGCATCCAGCCGAACGTGATCCCGGATTTCACCAAGGTCTGGTACTTCGTGCGCGACGCGAATATGCCCGACGCCAAGGCGACCTACGACAAGCTGCTCGATATCGCCAAAGGCGCCGATCTCATGACCGGCACGACGCATGACGTGATCTATCAGGCGTCGGCCTGGCCGGCGCTCTCGAACAAGGCGCTGTCGCAGGTGGTGCAGAAGAACATCGAGGCGGTCGGGCTGCCGAAATGGAGCGATGAAGAGGAAAAATTCGCGCGCGACTTCCAGAAGGCCGAAGGCAAGCCGGTTATCGGCCTCGCGACGAAGATCACCGCGGGCGGACAGCGGCC
>DATMZZ010000387.1:0-13982 GCA_035573175.1 Allostellaceae bacterium | reverse complement strand
TACACGCTCTCGGTGGAAGAATTCCTTTCCTGGCAGCGCCTCGTCGACAGCCACGGCCTCCCCGGCCTGCGCGTCACCCGGCTTCAGGATTACCGCGCGCTCGACCGCAGCGAGCGCTGATCTCGGCGGCCGCCTTTCAGGCGGCCGAAATGCAGGGGCGGCATGATTTGCCGCCCGGTCGGCAAAATCTGCCGCCTCCTTAACTCTCTGTTCACCCAACCGCCCCTAGTGTCGGCGCGGGCACAACGCCCGGATCGCCAGCCAAGGATTCGCGACGGTGAACGGTTTCTTCCAGCTTATTCGTAATCTCGGCCCCGCGCGGTTGCTCACCCTCGCGCTGATCATGGCCGGAACGATCGCGTTCTTTTATTACCTCGTTAACAAGGTCAACACGCCGGAGATGGGTCTGCTTTATAGCGACCTCGATCTCAAGGATAGTGGCCAGATCGTCCAGAAGCTCGAAAGCTTGAACGTCCCCTACGCGCTGCGCGCCCAGGGCTCGCAGATCCTGGTGCCGGTCGATCAAGCGACGAAGCTCCGCATGGCGATGGCGGAGATCGGCCTGCCGCATGGCGGCTCGGTCGGCTACGAGATTTTCGACAAGACCGACCAGTTCGGCCCCTCGCAATTCGTCGAGAACATCAACCAGGTCCGCGCTCTCGAAGGCGAGCTCGAGCGCACCATCACTTCGATCAATCTCGTGCAATCGGCGCGCGTCCATCTCGTGCTGCCGCAGCGCCAGATGTTCTCGCGCGACCGCCAGGAGGCGAGCGCCTCGATCGTCCTCAAAGTGCGCGGCAAGCTGTCGAGCGGCCAGGTCGCGGCGATCCAGCATCTGGTCGCTGCCGCAGTGCCGAACCTCAACCCCAATCACGTCTCGATCGTCGACGATCAGGGCAATCTCCTGGCGCGCGGCGATGGCGATGCGTCCACGGCCCTCACCTCCTCCAATGCCGAGGAGATGCGCGTCAATTACGAGAGCCGCATGGCGCACAATGTCGAGCAATTGCTCGAGCGCTCGGTCGGCGCCGGCAAGGCCCGCGTCGATGTCCATGCCGAGATGAATTTCGACCGTGTCACGACCAATTCCGAGACTTACGATCCGGATGGTCAGGTCGTGCGCTCGACGCAAACCGACAACCAGTCGGAGCAGAACGGCACCAGCAGCGGCGCGGCGGTCTCGGTCTCGACCAACCTGCCGAACGGCCAGACCGCGCCGAATAACAGCGGCGACAACAAGCAGAGCAAGAGCACGCACACCCAGGAGACGGTCAATTACGAGATCAGCAAGACCGTCAAGAGCCAGGTCAGCGATCAAGGCACGGTGAAGCGTCTCTCCGTCGCGGTGCTGGTCGACGGAACGACCTCGGTCGGCACCGATGGCAAGAAGACCTATCAGCCGCGCTCGCCCGACGAGTTGAAGCAGCTCACCGCCCTCGTGCGCTCGGCCGTCGGCTATGACGCGAAGCGCGGCGACACCGTCGAAGTCGTGAACATGCCCTTCGCCGGAGCCGAAGAGCCGCCTGCCGCGCCTGCCGCATTCAACATCATGGGCCTCGAGAAGGGCGACCTGATGTATCTCGGCACGACCGCCGGCACCGCGTTGATCGGCCTCCTGATCCTGATGCTGGTGGTGAAGCCGATGATCGGCCGCTTCCTCGACACAGCGAAGACCCTGGGCGGCAATGCTATGCCCGCGCTCGCCGTGGCCGGCGCCCCCGCCGCCGCCCTTCCCGCGCCCGCCGCCGGCAATGCGGTCGTCCGCGTGCCGCAGTCACCACAAGGCGAGATGATCGATATCGGCCAGGTCGAAGGCCGGGTCGCCGCTTCGAGCCTCAAGAAGATCGGCGAAATCGTCGAAAAGCATCCTGACGAAGCAGTCTCCATCGTTCGCAGCTGGATGTACCAGGACAACTAAAGCGGAAAGGCCAAGAAAATGCGCGTCCGTGAAGATTACCGCACCCTGAACGGCGCCGAGAAAGCCGCGATCCTCATGCTCTCCCTCGGCGAAGAGCATTCGAGCCGTCTTTTCGCGCTGATGGACGACGAAGAGATCAAGGAAATCTCGGCCTGCATGGCCAATCTCGGCACGGTCTCATCGAACATCGTCGAGAAGCTGTTCGTCGATTTCGCCGATCACATCTCGGCCACCGGCTCGCTCGTCGGCACGCATGAGAGCACGGAGCGCCTGCTCACCAAGGTCCTCGGTGCCGATCGCGTCGCCTCGATCATGGAAGAGATCCGCGGCCCTGCCGGCCGCACCATGTGGGACAAGCTCGGCAACGTGAACGAGTCCGTCCTCGCCAACTACCTCAAGAACGAATATCCGCAGACCGTCGCCGTGGTGCTGTCGAAGATCAAATCAGACCACGCCGGCCGCGTGCTGACGCAGCTCCCCGAGAGCTTCGCGATGGAAGTGATCATGCGCATGCTGCGCATGGAAGCGGTCCAGAAAGAGGTGCTCGACGACGTCGAGCGCACGCTGCGCAACGAGTTCTTCACCTCCCTCGCCCGCACCAACCGTCGCGACGCGCACGAACTCATCGCCGAGATCTTCAACAGCCTCGACCGCAATACCGAGACGCGCTTCATCGCCGCCCTCGAAGAGCGCAACCGCGACAGTGCCGAGCGCATCAAAGGCCTCATGTTCACCTTCGAGGATCTGCAGAAGCTCGACAGCGGCGCGATCCAGGCACTCATGCGCGCCGCCGAGAAGGAAAAGCTGCCAGTTGCCCTCAAAGGCGCCTCCGACCCGCTCAAGGATTTGTTCTTCTCGAACATGTCCGAGCGCGCCTCGAAGCTCCTCAAGGAAGAGATCGCGGCCATGGGCCCGGTCCGCCTCAAGGACGTCGAAGAAGCACAGAGCTATCTCGTGTCGGTCGCGAAAGACCTTGCGGCGCGCGGCGAGATCATCATCTCTGACGGCAGTGCGGAAGACGAGCTGGTGTACTGAGCCCTGCCATGGCGATGCAGCAGAAATTCACCTTCGACGTCTCCTTCGACCATCTCGGGGCACCGAGCGCGCGGTCGCTGGCCGAGCGCCGTTTCACCCGCGGCGAGCTCGAAGCAACGCGCCAAGCGGCCCTCGCCGAGGGCCATGCGGCGGGTCTCGCCGAGGCGGCGAAATCGGCGCAATCCCTCACCGCAGATGCGTTGGCGCAGATCGCCCAAAGCCTCGCGGCACTGTTCGAGGCCCAGGACGCGACCACGGTCGATACCCAGCGCCGCGCGCTGGGGGCAATGCAGTCGATCATCGCCAAGCTTATCCCCGGCCTCGCCACCAAGGATCCGCTGGCCGAGGTCGAAGCCTTCACCACCAAATGCCTCCACGAGGCGATCGACGAGCCGCGCGTCGTGCTGCGCGTCGCGCAAGAGATCTACGAGCCGCTGCGCGAGCGCCTCGATACGCTCGCCAACGCCGCCGGCTATGCCGGCCGTATCGTGCTGCTGGCCGACGATGCGATCGTCGCGGGCGACGCCCGGGTCGAATGGGCCGATGGCGGTGCCGAGCGCAACCTCGCCGGCCAATGCGCCGAGCTTACCGAATTGCTGGAACGCCGCCGCGATCCCGCTGCGACCACCAACCCCGTTTCCGCGTGAGGAGTAGGAGAGAATGAGCGACAACCCGAACATGGCGCTGAACGAGCTGGAAAACTCGGCCGATGCACAAGCCGAGCAGAAGCCGCAAAGCGCCAAGGATCTGGAAGCGGTCTACGACATTCCGGTCCAGATCTCGGCCGTGCTCGGCCGCGCGAATATGCAGGTCAGCCAGCTCCTGAAACTCGGCCGCGGCGCCGTCGTCGAGCTCGATCGCAAGGTCGGCGAAGCCATCGACATCTACGTCAACAACCGGCTCGTGGCACGCGGCGAAGTCGTCGTCGTCGATGAGCGTCTCGGCGTGACCATGACGGAAATCGTCAAGGCCGATCGTTAATCGGCTCGTTTAGAGGAAAAGTACCATGCGCCTCCTGATTCTCGGCCCGCTCGACGGCCATTTCAGCACCGCCGGCAAGATCGCGCTCAATCGCGGCGCGACCGTCGCCCATGCCGACGACATCGACCATGGCCTCAGCGCGCTGCGCTCCGGCCAGGGTGCCGATCTGCTGATGATGGATGTGAAGCTCGACATCGCGCGGATGATCGACAGCCTGAAGCAGGAGCGCATCTTCGTCCCGATCGTCGCTTGCGGCATCGGCAACGACGCCGACGCGGCGGTGCGCGCGATCAAGGCTGGCGCCAAGGAATACATCCCCCTGCCTCCGGATGCCGAGCTGATCGCCGCGGTGCTGCAGGCGGTCTCGACCGACAGCCACGCCCTCATCTATCGCGATCCGGCGATGGAGCGCATCGTGCGCCTCGCCGAACAGGTCGCGCCGTCAGAAGCCTCGATCCTCGTCACCGGCGAGAGCGGCACGGGCAAGGAAGTGCTCGCCCGCTACATCCATCGCAAGAGCAAGCGCGCCAAGTCGCCGTTCATCTCGGTCAATTGCGCGGCGATCCCGGAGAATCTCCTCGAAAGCGAATTGTTCGGGCACGAGAAAGGCGCGTTCACCGGCGCCGTCGCCCGCCGCATCGGCAAATTCGAAGAAGCAAATGGCGGCACCCTGCTGCTCGACGAAATCAGCGAGATGCATCCCCGCCTCCAGGCCAAGCTGCTGCGCGCCATCCAGGAGCGCGAGATCGATCGCGTCGGCGGCACCCAGCCGATCAAGGTCGATATCCGCCTGATCGCGACTTCCAACCGCGACCTCGAAGCCGAGGCGCGCGCCGGCAATTTCCGCGAAGACCTTTATTTCCGCCTCAACGTTGTCAATGTCCATGTCCTGCCGCTGCGCGAGCGGCCGCGCGACGTCGAGATGCTGGCCGATTTCTTCGCCAAGAAATACGCCGAGATGAATGCGCTGCCGCAGCGCCGCCTCTCGCCGGCTTTGCGCGAGAAGCTGATCCATCATGCCTGGCGCGGCAATGTCCGCGAGCTCGAAAACGCCATGCATCGCGCGGTGCTCTTGGGCCATGGCGAAGAGATCGGGCCGGACGCGATCGCCCTGCCGAACGCCAAGCCTGCCGCCGAGGCCGACAGCAACGCCGCCGGTGCCCGCGCGGGTCTCGTCGGCCGCACCGTCGCCGATGTCGAGCGTGATCTGATCCTCGAGACCTTGCAGCATTGCCTCGGCAATCGCACGCATGCTGCAAACATCCTCGGCATCTCGATCCGGACTTTGCGCAACAAGCTGCAGCAATACCGGCAGGAGGGCGTCGCCGTGCCCCTGCCGAGCGAGCCCGAGCGCGTGCCGGCTTAATCCTCGCTTGTTGGTGATCGATTATGGCTGACATTACCGCCGCTCCGAGCCCGAACTCGGCCGACATCGTCGCCAAGATCGGCGCAGCGCTGAAGCGCGGCGAGATCGCGCTGGCGCTTGGCGTCGTCGGGATCCTGTCGGTGCTTATCCTGCCGATGCCGCCCTGGCTGCTCGATATCAGCCTGGCGCTGTCGATCACTTTGGCGGTTCTCATCCTGATGGTCGGCTTGTTCATCGAGCGGCCGCTGGAATTCTCCGCCTTCCCGACGGTGTTGCTCATCTCGACGATGCTGCGCCTCGCCCTAAACCTCGCCTCGACCCGGCTGATCCTCAGCCATGGCGGGACTGGAACCGCTGCCGCGGGCCACGTGATTCAGGCCTTCGGCAATTTCGTGATGGGCGGCAATTTCGTCATCGGCGCCATCGTCTTCACGATCCTGGTGGTCGTGAATTTCGTGGTCATCACCAAAGGTTCGGGCCGTATCGCGGAAGTCGCGGCGCGCTTCAGCTTGGATGCGATGCCCGGCAAGCAGATGGCGATCGACGCCGATCTCAGCGCTGGCCTTATCGACGAAGGCAAAGCCCGCTCCAGGCGCAAGGACCTGGAAGACGAAAGCAACTTCTTCGGCGCCATGGACGGTGCCTCGAAATTCGTGCGCGGCGACGCGATCGCCGGCCTCATCATCACCGCCATCAACGTCGTCGGCGGCATCTTCATCGGCGTCGCCCAGCATGGCCTCTCTTTCAGCGAGGCCACACACACTTTCACGTTGCTCAGCGTCGGTGACGGTCTCGTCTCGCAGATCCCTGCGCTGGTCGTCTCGACCGCCGCCGGCATGCTGGTCTCGAAAGCCGGCATCAGCGGCTCGACCGACAAAGCCCTGTTCGGCCAGCTCGGCGCACATCCCGCCGCGCTCGGCGTCGCCTCTTTCCTCGCCTTCACCCTCGCCCTCATCCCCGGCGTGCCCTTCGTTCCGTTCATGGCGCTTTCGCTGCTCTCGGGCGGCGCGGCTTATAAGGTGAACGAGAAGAAGGAAAAGGCGAAGATCGCCGAGGCCGAGGCCAAAAAAGCCGAGAGCGAAAAGGCGGCGCAGAAAGAAGAGCCGATCACCACGGCGCTGCAGATCGACCAGATCCGCCTCGAACTCGGCTACGGCCTCCTCGCCCTCATCAACAGCGAGCATGGCACACGCCTGACCGATCAGGTGAAAGCGCTGCGCCGCACGCTGGTACAAGAGATGGGCTTTATCATGCCTTCGGTGCGCATCCAGGATAATCTCCAGCTTGCGGCCAACAACTACATCCTCCGCATCAAGGAGATCGAGGTCGGCCGCGGCGAGCTGCGGCCGAACATGCTGCTGGTCATGGACCCGCGCGGCGAGCCGATCGCGCTCAACGGCGAGAACACAACCGAGCCGACCTTCGGCCTGCCAGCGCAATGGGTCTCGGAGAGCCTACGCGAGGAAGCGCAGTTCCGCGGCTACACGGTCGTCGAGCCACAAACCGTCATCACCACGCATCTTACCGAAGTGGTGAAGGACAATATGGCGGAGCTGCTCTCCTACTCGGAGACGCAGAAGCTCGTCGACGAGCTCGACAAGCCGCATCAGAAGCTGGTCACCGACATGGTGCCGGCGCAGATCTCGATGGGCTCGGTCCAGCGCGTGCTGCAGAATCTTCTGAACGAGCGGGTCTCGATCCGCGACCTGCCGACCATCCTCGAAGGCATTGCCGAGGCTTGCGGCTTCAGCCGCAACATCTCGATCATCACCGAGCATGTGCGCGCGCGGCTCGCGCGCCAAATATCCGACGCCAATGCCAACGAACAGGGCATCATCTCGCTGGTGAGCCTGTCGCCGCAATGGGAACAGGCTTTCGCCGAGGCGCTGACCGGCCAGGGCGAGGATCGCCATCTCAGCATGGCGCCCTCGAAGCTGCAGGAATTCATCACCGCCGTGCGCGGCAATTTCGAGCGTCTCGCCATGCGCGGCGAAACTCCGGTGCTGCTGACCAGCCCCGCAGTCCGCCCCTATGTGCGATCGATCATCGAGCGCTTCCGCGCAATGACGGTGGTGATGTCGCAGAACGAAATCCATCCGCGCGCGCGGATCAAGACACTCGGCGCGATCTGAGCGAGTAACGAACGATGCGGCTTAGAACATTCATTGGACGCTCGACCGCCGAAGCCATGGCCGCGGTGCGTGCCGCGCTGGGCCCGGATGCAGTCATCGTCTCGGCCCAGGATGACGGCAACGGCAATACCCGCGTCACCGCGGCGCTCGACGATCGCGATCACGGCCCCGATATTCCCGCTGTCGATACGGTGCTCAGCGAGGCGCTGGATTTCCACGGCGCCACGCCGGTGATGCGCGCCTGGATCATCAACAACGCGCTGCAATCCGCGCTCGAGACGCCGTCCGAGGCGTTGGCTTCCGGCCTCGGTCATAGCTTCCGCTTCGCGCCGATCACCGCGCAAGACAAGGCGATCCTGCTGGTCGGCGCGCCGGGTTCGGGCAAGACCATCACCGCCGCGAAGCTCGCGACCCGCGATGTGCTGGCCGGCAAACGCGTCCGCCTTATCTCGACCGATCTCGCGCGCGCCGGCGGCGTCGCGCAGCTCGAATCCTTCGCCAAGATCCTCGGCGTTCCGTTCAGCACCGCGGACGGCCCAGCCGCGCTTGGCGCGCTGGTAACGCTCGCCGATCCAAAGGAGCGGCTCATCATCGACACGGCCGGCGTCAATCCGTTCAGCACCGGCGACCGCCGCGACCTCGCGGCGTTGATCGGCGCGTCGAGCGCCCAGCCGATGCTCGTCTTCGCCGCCGGTGCCGATGCCGCCGACGGCATCGAGCGTGCCGAGATTTTCGCCGACCTCGGCTGCAGCCGCACGATCGTCACGCAGCTCGATGCAACACGGCGTCTCGGCAGCGTGCTCGCCATGGCCGAAGCCGCGAAGCTCGGCTTCGCCGAAGCCGGTATCACGGCGGATATCGCCGATGGATTGCTTCCCTTTACACCAGCTTTGCTGGCCCGATTGTTGTTGCCGAAAGGTTCCTCATGACCAGTATCGATATCGACTCTCCGCCAGTTCCGACGCGCTCCGCCGCAACACGCAATATCATCGCGGTGGCCTCGGGCAAGGGCGGTGTCGGCAAGACCTGGTTCTCGATCACCCTGGCGCATGCGCTGGCGCAGGCCGGCCGCCGCACGCTGCTGTTCGACGGCGATCTCGGCCTCGCCAATGTCGACGTGCAGCTCGGCCTGCAGCCGCACCGCGATATCGCCAGCGTCATCGCTGGCGAGACAACGCTCGCCGAAGCCGTGACGCCGTTCGATGGCGGCGCGGCGCGCAACGGTTTCGACATCATCGCCGGCCGCTCCGGCTCGGATCGGCTCGCCAATCTCGGCGCGGCCAAGGTCGTCGCGTTGCGTAACGAGCTTCAGACTTTCGCGCGCAACTATGATTGGGTGGTGCTCGATCTCGGCGCCGGCATCGAACGCACGGTGCGGCTGATGGCGGCGAATTCGCGCGCCTGTCTCGTCGTCACCACCGACGAGCCGACCGCGATCACCGATGCCTATGCCTATATCAAGATCACCGCGCAGGAACGGTTGCCCGAAGGCATCCGCATCGTCGTCAACATGGCCTCCTCCACCGAGGAAGGCGAGCGTACTTACGCTACCTTGCTGCGCGCCTGTCGTGAATTCCTGAAAATCGAGCCGCCTTTCGTCGGTATCGTGCATCGCGACGATCAGGTGAAAGAATCCGTTCGCCGGCAAACCTCTATCATGAAGCGCAATCCCAACACCGAGGCGGCGCGCGACGTCGATCAGATCGCGCGGCGTCTCGATCGCGACTTGCGAGTCTGGTAATGGGCGATACCGTCGGCTTCGGTACCCCGATTACGCCGACGACGGCGATTGATCATTGGATCAGTCCCCAAAACGCTGTGACGCCTGCGCAAAATCGCGGCGAGCAGGCGCAAGCGACGGTCATCGAAGAGCCCACCAAGCTCGGCCTCGGCACGGTCATCTCCGCCGTGGTGCGTGCACCGGCCGCGCAAGGTCCTGCCGAGGGCACACAGCTTTTGCTTCGTATCGTCACGCCTGAGACGGCCACGCCGGGTGTGGTCACGGGCATTGTTTATGACAGCATCGGCAACGAGACGACGCTCGCAACGCCGATCGGGTTGCTTGCCTTGCAGCGCAAGATTGCGCTACCCGCCGGCACGCAGATCGCTTTCGTGGTGATCGATACGGTCGCGCCCGAGATCGAGGCCGCGATGGCGCCCGCCCGCAGCGGCGGCTGGATGGCTCTCGAGGAAGCCCTCTTCACGCTCGCCAGCCAATCGCCGGCGCTCGCCGAGCAGCTTCGGACCGAGCTGACGCCGCCTTCGGGCCCAGCGCTCGCGGGCACGCTGATCTATCTGCTCGGCGCGCTTTATCAGGGCAATTGGCCGGGCCCGACCATCACCCGCACCTTGAACGCTGCCGATAACGGCAAGCTCAGCAAACGCCTCGCCGAGGATATCGCGGCGCTGCGCCGCCTCGCCAACGACGAGACGACCGGCGAATGGCGGGTCCTCACCCTGCCGCTGCTGCTCGGCAATTTCCCGCTTGCGCTTCGCCTTTATCTGCAGCGCCGCAGGCCGGTCGGCCAGGACGCGATCCGCTTCGCACTCGAAGCCGAGCTCAGCCGGCTCGGCCCGGTGCAACTCGATTGCCTGGTGCGCGCCAACCATCTGATCCTCGTGCTGCGCAGCTATCGTAGCCTGACGCCGGAGCTGCGCGAAGAAATGCGGGCCGTCTTCCAGCGCGCCCTGCGAGCCACCGGTGTCAGCGGCGATCTCAGCTTCGCGACGGTCGCGACCTTCCTCGTGCATCCGCTCGATCAGATGCGCGAACGCATCCAGATCACGGCTTGAGGAAGAAGCGAGGTCCGCCGCCGGATGTGCCGAGTATCTGAAATTTGACCTACAGCGGCGTCAGCGGCGAAGACGCCGCAACACCTTCCCTTTGTGCAGAGCGACATGATCCGTCTTGTCGCTTTTGATCTCGTATTGCGGATCATCCTCGCTCGCGTGATGGATATAGCCTTTGTAGTCGACGTCACACGTATGCACACGCACGATATGGCCGCTGACCCGGCCTGCTTCTGAGTTCCAAGTTACGTGATCGCCGACGTGGAAAATCTTCGTCACTATGGATGGTGTCCCGCTGGGATCGTTTCTTTTTGCAAGCTACAGTTCAACCGGCCGATTGACCGTACCGCCGAATTCTCGAGCCGCGAACGGCTCGGTCGATTCCCCGTTCAGTTCGGCAAGCCGGGCCAGTAGCCACGGTTCCGGCTGTCCGAAGCTGAGCCGCCGAACGGCAACCGGTGATGATTTGAGCTGCGGCTGATGGCTTATCGGATCCCGAGCGTACCAGGTGTGTTGATTGGCCGATTGGGAACCGTGGCCGTAATGGAAGGGCACGAACACCTCCCCCGGCCGAACTGTATCGACCACCATCGCTACCCCTTCCCACCGGCCGTTCGGTGACGTGATCTCGACCAGGTCGCCGAGCCCGATCTCCAGGCGCGCCGCATCGACGGGGTGGATCTCGACGTAGGGGTGCGGCGCTCGCTCGTTTAGCACTCGGGACCGGCCCGTCTTGGTTCGGGTATGAAAGTGATAGACCACGCGCCCGGTGATAAGCACAAACGGGTAGTCGTCGGACGTTGGGTTTGGCTGGCGCCGCCACTCGACAGGCTTCAGGAAGGCCTTACCTTTGGGGTCGATCCGCTCGTAGTCGCTGCGGGTATTCTTGTTGCCGGTCAGGAAATCGGCACCATAGCTTTCGCAGTCGTCGATTACGGTCCAGAATTTGAGATCCTCGTAGAGGCGCTCGGAGCCGCGCGGATGCTGCTCGTTGCAGGGCCAGCGGACCGCGCCCATTTTCAGGATCAACTCATACGTCATCCCAGAGTAGTCGCACGGCCGGCCTTTCGACACCTTGCGCCATTCCTCGAACGCCTCCTCCGGCTTCTTGAACGGGATCAGCGGCGCGCCGTCGCGATCCTTGAACGCCAGCCGGTTGGCGACCTCCACGAAAATGTCGAAATCGCTGCGCGCCTCGCCCGGAGGATCGACTGCCTTTAACAGGAGATTGACGCTGCGATCCGCGTTGGTGACGCATCCCGTCTTTTCTCCCCACATCGCCACCGGAAAGTAGATATCTGCGAGATCCACCGTCTCGGCATCCAGAAACGGATCCTGCACCACCAGGAAGAGGCGACGCAGTATCCGCTCGCTGCGATTCTGATCGGGCAGGCTGACGAGCGGGTTCGTGCCGATCACCCACATGAACTCGATCTCGCCACGCTCGGCAGTCTCCATCATGAGCAGGATGTCCTTCGGAACCTCATGATGAAATTTGTCGAAATCCAGATTCCAACGCTCGCACAGATCGCGCATCTGCGCTTCGTTGTGGGGATTGCGGTAGGCGGGATAGGAGCCGCCCGCTCCTGCCTCCCGGTTGCACATCGCCGCCGGCTGGCCCGCCATCAGCAACGGGCCCGCACCGGGCTTGCCGATCGCTCCCGTCAACAAATGAACGGTGTTCACCAGCGAGGAGGACGCGGTTGCCTCGACGCTCTGATAGAAGCCCTGGAGCACGGTCGAGACCGTATGCGAGGTCGTGCCGATCCACTCGGCCGCGGTTTCGATCTCGTCACGAGATATACCGCAAATTGCAGCGACGCGATCCGGCGGATACGCGCGGACCACCGTGTCGAGTTGCTCGAACCCAACCGTATGCTTCGAGACAAAGTCTCGGTTGACCCATCCACGCGCGATCAGCAGGTGGATGATGCCGTTCATGAGCGCGACATTGGTCCCGACACGCAGTTGAAGGTGCAGATCAGCGCCTTGCCGCACTGTCGGCGTCTTGCGC
Source organism: Allostellaceae bacterium (assembly GCA_035573175.1). Lineage (GTDB taxonomy): Bacteria > Pseudomonadota > Alphaproteobacteria > ATCC43930 > CGMCC-115725 > CAIKMD01. Next base: position 1,746 of record DATMZZ010000387.1, on the reverse strand, counting down.
GGATCGACGACAATGATTCGCCCGCCACTCTTCTGTTTTGCCGCCAACATACGCTCCCACAACACGGTCTGCGCCTCGGCGACATTGTGTCCATAGAGACAAAGAAGATCGGCCTGATCCACATCGGTATAGGAAGCGGCAGGGCCGTCCACACCGAAATTCGCCATGAGGCCATCGCGGACGTCGCGGTACACAGACGGGTGTTGCCGTCGATGTTCGATGATTGCAGCCCGCCGCGCCACAGCTTGCCCAGCGTATAGAACTCTTCGATCGTGAGTTGCCCAGAATTGTAACAGGCCAGATTTTCGTGCCCCAACCTCCAGACTTCTTCGAACTTCTCGATGAAGAAGTCCATCGCCTCGCGCCATCCTACCGGCCGTAGCGGCTCTTTCTTCGTGCGGCGGATCATCGGCGTCGTGCCGCGGCGCGGCGAGCCGTTGGCCACCCAGCCATGCTCGCCCTTCGGACCAAGATGGCCGAAATTGACAGGATGATCGGCGGCTCCACGAACGCCCACGATCCGGCCGTTCTTCACGGCGATATCAAGGCCGCATCCGTTGGAGCACAAAATGCAGGCCGAATGAACCCATGCGTCGGGCTCACCTTGGATGCCGAGATTGGTATCGATCCTGGATTGCATACGACGCTCCCGTCTACTGCGAAGCCAAACCTCCCTTGGTACACTGAACGCCGCGCTTTTGCGCGTACACCCAGAATTTTGTTGCTGGCCGAGCCTTCCGCCGGAGCCACGGGAGGCCTCGTCCGCAAGCGGCTTACGCACTCTATCAGCTTATGTCAAAAGTCGCGGACGGCGGACCATTTGCCGCAACGCCGGTGGCGCTTTAGTGACAATCGCGCGGTGACGTTTACGAGCGTGCGCGGCGACGGAAACCGGCGAGTGCGACCTCGTCGAGTTCCTGCTGGCGCAGACGCTCGAGCCCGCGATGCTTGGCGAGCAAGCGATTGGCGGCGGCGATCTCGTAGCGTTTCACTTCGGCATAGGCATCGGCGAGCGCCGCTCGCGCTTCGACGATCTGCTGCTCGGTCTCCTCGACCGATTTCGCCAGCTTGGCGCGGCGATCGATCAGGCTTTTCGCATAGCCGCTATAGGCGTAGTTCGCTTCATGCGAATCGCCTGCGATCTGCTGCTCGAATTGCTCCTCGCCATCGAGGCGCTGCAGCTCGGCGCGCAGCTTCTCGGCGAGGTTCTCGAATTCCGTGACTTTGCGGCGCTGCTCGTCGAGCTGCCAGCGATGCAGCTTGATCAGCGTATCGAGCGAGCTCATGACAGTTCAGGCGGCGCGGCAAGCAGTTGGGCGAGCGCGGCATAGCCGGTCGCGAAATCGGTCTGTTCGTCCTTCCTTTGCGTCAGGAAAGCCTCGATCGCCGGGTAGAAACGGATCGCCTCGTCGACCTTGGGATCGCTGCCGCGGCGATAGGCGCCGAGGCGGATCAGTTCCGCCATGTCCTCATAGATCGAGATGTGGCCGCGCGCGGTGGCGATGAGCGCGCTCTCTTCCTCGGAATTGCATTGCGGCATCATGCGCGAGATCGAGCGCAGCACGTTGATCGCGGGATAGCGGCCACGCTCGGCGATGACACGCTCGAGGACGATGTGACCGTCGAGGATCGAGCGCGTCGCATCGGCGATCGGCTCGTTGTGATCGTCGCCATCGACCAGTACCGAGAAAAGACCGGTGATGCTGCCCTTCCCCGTGCCGGGACCGGCGCGCTCCAGAAGCTTCG
>DATMZZ010000386.1:0-2583 GCA_035573175.1 Allostellaceae bacterium | reverse complement strand
GGACCGGCTTGCCGCTTGGCGACTTGAGGTCGACCGCCACCAGCGGCTTGGCCGCGTCGTTCACGCGCTTGACCGAGAGCGCGAGCGTGGCTGCGGAGACCGGTCGCGGTACGCGCGCCTCGGCGGCGGCGAGCCCGGCGTCCTCGCTGCTGTTGCCGCGCGTAAGCGTAATCTCGCCGGTAGCCTCCACCGGCACGCACTGTTTTTCGCACACCGCGTATTCGATCTTGAGGCGCAACGTGAGCGGCGCGCCGGCGTCTTTCGGCACCACCTCGACCGGGAAGATGATGCCGCCTTTGTAGCCGAGCGTATTGCCGGTCTCGTCGACGATCAGCTGCGGTACCGGAAAGCGCACCTGCGCGCTGGCCAGGTTGCTCGAACCGGAGAAATCGAAGCGCGGCGGCACGCCCGAATCGCCCGGATAGCGCCAATAAGTATGCCAGCCCGGCGCTACCTTGAGTTCTATGCCGGCGCGCAAGGCTGCTGCGTCCTTCTTGGCGGAGCCGGCGATTAGGCGGAAGGCCGAATGCAGGTCGGTGACCCACGGCGAGGCGTCGGCGGCACGCGCCGGCGCCGGCAGTGCCGCCAGCATCAGGGCAAGCGCGCCGACGGCGAGCAAAGATGGTTTGCCTTGATTTGCCATGAGCAGCGATCTAGTCGGTCGCTGCATGGGATGCCACTGAATTCATCGTGAGCGGCCGGTAAATAGCGCGACGGCGATTTTGCCACAATTCTTGATTCGAATAGGAGAGTTGAACTTTCCGCCGCCGTGTTCGTTTGCAAAGGCCGGTCGATCGGATACCTTTCTGTCATGAAGCTTGCCCGCAAGAAGGCCGACAAACTCTCCGCCCGCGGCTATCTCGACGGGCAGATGCTGATCGCCATGCCGGCGATGAGCGACGAGCGCTTCACCCGCAGCGTGATCTATGTCTGCGCGCATTCCAGCGAAGGCGCCATGGGCATCGTGGTCAATCAGCCGGCGCAGAACATCCGCTTTCCCGACCTGCTGGTGCAGCTCGAGGTCATTCCCGCCAAGGAGCGCATCGAACTGCCGGTGCGCGCCGACGCGGTCAAGGTGCTCAAGGGCGGGCCGGTGGAAACCGGGCGCGGCTTCGTGTTGCATTCGGCCGACTTCTTCATCGAGAACTCGACGCTGCCGATCGACGAGGGCATCTGCCTCACCGCCACGCTCGATATCTTGAAAGCGATCGCGCGCGGCAGCGGGCCGGCGAGCGCGGTGCTAGCGCTCGGCTATGCCGGCTGGGCGCCCGGCCAGCTCGAGCAGGAAATCCAGCAGAACGGTTGGCTGCATTGCCCGGCCGATCCCGACCTCATTTTCGGCGGCGATATCGAGGGCAAATACGAGCGCGCGCTGCGCAAGATCGGCATCGATCTCGGCATGTTGTCGAGCCAAGCCGGGCACGCTTAGCGCATGATCCTGAGAAGCGGGCAGGTTTTTCGTAAAGATCATGCGCAAGCGAAATGTTAGCAGCGCAGATCATCCAATCTAAACGGTTCGCACTCTAGTTCAATCAGCGTGCGATCTCGAAGCGGTCGCCGGCGAGCAAGGCGCGCGCTTCCTCCGGGCTCATCGGCTCTCCGAAAGCGAAGCCCTGCGCGTATTCGCAGCCGAGCTGGTAAAGCTCGACCGCGTCGCTGTCGGTTTCGGCGCCTTCCGCCACCACGTCCATGCCGAGATCGTGCGCGAGCGCGATGATCGAGCGCAGAATTACCGGCCGCTTGCCGCTGGCGGTGGTGCGCACGAAAGACTGGTCGATCTTGATGGTGTCGAAGGGGAAACGCTGCAAATAGGCGAGCGAGGAATGGCCGGTGCCGAAATCGTCGAGCGACAGGCCGGCGCCGAGCTCCTTGATGCGGGTGAGCATCTGGGCGGCGTGTTCGGGATTCTCCATCACCAGCGATTCCGTGACCTCAAGCTTGAGCGTGCCGCGCGCGAGCGCGGTGCGCGCCATCACGCTACGCAGGTCCTGGATCAGGTCGTGGCGCAGCAATTGCCGCGACGACACGTTGACGCTGGCGAAGATCGGCTCGCGGCCGCGGCTCGCCGCCTGCCAGGTCGCCAGTTGCCGGGCGGTGCGCTCGAGCACGAACAGGCCGAGGTCGACGATCAGGCCGATTTCTTCCGCGATAGAGATGAATTCCGCCGGCGACAGCCGCCCCAGCTTGGGATGGTCCCAACGCGCCAACGCCTCGAAACCGGCGATGGCGCGGTCTTCCAGCCGCACGATCGGCTGGTAGAGCACCTTGATCTCCTGCCGCTCGATGGCGCGGCGCAATTCGGATTCGAGAGACAGCCGGTCGGTTTTGCGCGAACGCATGGCCGGTTTGAAAATCTCGATGCGGTCGCCGCCAATGCGCTTGGCGTGATACATCGCAAGCTCGGCGTCTTTGAGCACCTCCTCGGTGCGGTGCGGCTCGTTGTCGGCCAGCGCCAGGCCGATCGAGGCGGTGAGGAAGATTTCACGGTCGTTGAAAGCGATCGGCGCGCGCAGCGTCCGCCGCAGCGATTCGGCGAAGGCGACGATGCGCGCCGGCTCCTTTTCCGAAAGCAAAATGAGCGCG
>DATMZZ010000385.1:0-6350 GCA_035573175.1 Allostellaceae bacterium | reverse complement strand
TGCGAGCAGGATGCCGAACTTCAGGGTTCTGGTTCGGCCGCGCGGATTGTCTTGGGTTTTAGCAGTCATGGAGGCTTTCGGTGCTGCCCCGCTCATACCATGACCAAAGTTAAGACTTTGTTTTGCCTGCATTCGCCGCTGCGAATCGGCCTTCGCGCGGATTGCGTGCGGTGCGTCAGAAAACCGCAACGCCGTTAATGCGCGTAAACGGTTTTTTGTGCAATGCGGTGCTTAATAGCTGCCGGCCGTTGGAACGAATGGCGATTTGATCAGTTCTTTGGGCATTGGAGGGAAGATAAAGATGACGGCTCTGCTGAAGAGCATCGACGCGTTCTGTGCGCGTCTCAACGCAGGATTGGCCGCCGTTGCGGTCGTCTTAACCATTCTCGTCGCGGCCCAACTGACCGTGCGGATGCCCGATCTGTTTCAGCGTGCGGTCGAAGCGGAAACAGCCAGCATCGCGGCGAACACGGCGGCGGCCGTGTTGCCCAATGGCGGCACCTACTGAGGTCCCTAAGTTTAAGCTCGGAAGATTTTAGGGCTTGGTCAATTCGACCAGCGCCGCCGGCTTTGCGATCGCCAATTCGTGCAGGCCGTGCTGCGTGATGATTCCGCTGCTCTTCAACTGGCTAAACGCACGGCTAACGGTTTCCATCGTCAAGCCGAGGTAATCGCCGATATCCGTCCGGGTCATCGGCAGGCTCACGCGCCCATCGCTGCGGCGCTCCGACAAATTCAGTAGAAAAGACGCGATCCGCTCCATCGCGGTCATATGGCCGAGAAGCAGCATGCGCTCGCGCGCCGCGGCAAGACCCGCGCGCATGATCTCGACGAGGCTCTGGCTGATCCGCGGCTCTTCCGCCGCCAGCGCCTCGACCTTACGGCGTGAATACCGGATGAGCGTGGTCTCGACGATCGCCTCGGCGGCAAACGCATAGCTCTCCGCGGCATCGAGGCCGATGAAATCGCCGGCGAGAAAGAATTCACCGATATGCCGCCGGCCATCCGCCAGCACCCGGCAGCCTCGCACCGCACCTTTCAAAACCTTGAAATAGAATTCGGCGCAATCGCCGGATCGAAAGAGCGGCTCGTCGCGACGCAGCGTGATGACGGCGCCGATCCCGTCCAAAGCGGCAAGGCTGTCCGTCAGCACGGCCGACTCCGCCGGCGGGCGGCGGACTGTCGAACGATTGGAAACAGCAAAGGCGGCCGGCATTACAAAAGACCTCTAGACATGCTGGCATATAAAGTGATCCTGTTGACGCGAACTGAAAATTCGCAATTCTGCGTAGGGGAAACCCCGTAAGCCTTTGGAAGAGTTTCCACTAAGCCTTTAGATGAACACCCTGTAACCCTGTAGCCGTAGGCGGAACCTCGAAAAAGGTATCCCTGGTTAAGGGCTCGATCTGGATCATCTACTAAGCGGCTTGTTTTTTTCGGCCAGTTTGCGCAGATTCCCTCCCGTAGGGAATTTTTCGATGGAAGATACTAAAGTACGCGTTTACATCATCGACGACGACGATGCCGTTCGTGATTCCCTGAGCCTCCAGCTCGAAGCGACCGGCTACGAGGTCGCCAGTTTCCCGTCAGCCATCGGGTTTCTCGAGATCGCAGGTACCCTGCAACCGGGTTGCGTCATCTCGGATGTCCAGATGCCGGACATGGACGGGATGGAGTTGCAGCAGCGGCTCAGTGACTTGAAGCTCGATTTCCCGGTGGTGATCGTGACCGGCCACGCCGATGTCGCGCTGGCGGTACGGGCGATGAAAGCCGGCGCCGTGGACTTTATCGAGAAGCCGTTCGAGGAACAGGCCATCCTCGATTCGGTCCAGCACGCGCAGACGCGCTTTGCCGCGCAGCGCGCTACCGCCCAAGCGGGCGCGACGGCACGCGAGAAGCTCTCGAACCTGACGCCGCGCGAGCGCGAGGTCTTCGACGAAATGGTGCGCGGCAAGCAAAACAAGGTGATCGCCTACGACCTCGACATCTCGCCGCGCACGGTCGAGGTCCACCGCGCCCGCGTGCTGGAGAAGCTCGAAGCGCGCAGCCTCTCCGAATTGGTCCGGCTGGCCCTCGCCGCCGGCGTGCCGATCAGTTCGTAGCCGCCGATTGCTTCCTAACCATTGAGGGCCGCACGGGCTGCCGCCGCGGCGGCCCCGGCGTCGCCCGACACATCGACCTCCCGCCAATTCATGGCGCCGAGATCGGCTTTAAGCTGTTGCTCTAGCACGGCGCGATCGGCGTCCGATGCATCGCCGCGGCGCCTAGCAACACGATCGAGCAGCACGGAATCGGGCGCCGTCAGCCACAGGCCAGTGAAAGGTACGCCGGCTTGGCCTGCGACCGCCGCGACGGCGGCGCGCTCACCCACATCCATGAAGGTCGCGTCCACGATGGCGCTGTAGCCCGCGGCCAGCGCTGCGGCAGCTTGCTCGCGCATGGTGCGATAGACTGCGGCACTGACCTCCTCCGTGTAGGCGGACGGCGGCAGCTTCGTTTCGGGCGCGACCTGCATCATCGTCTTGCGCAGCACATCGCTGCGCAGATGTCGCGCCCCGGGCGCCGGCGCGAAATCGCCGGCGAAGCGGGCCGCGACGGTCGACTTACCGGAGCCGCTCAAACCGCCAATCGCGATCAGTTGCGGTTTTGCCGGCCCCAGCAGGCGCGCGGCCAGATCGAGATAGGCCTTCGCCTGCTCGGCCGCGTCTTTCTGGACTTTCAGCGCCGTCACCGCGACCTTGGCCCGGATGCTGGCCCTGATGGATAGGAAGAGCGGCAGTGCCGCAAGGCCCGCGCCGTCGCCACTGCGATCGAGATAGCGGTTGAAAACGACGTTGCCGAGAACGCGTAGGCCGCGATGCTCGAGATCCATCAGCAGGAAAGCGAGATCGAACAACGTATCGATACAGGCGATCTCGTCGCTGAACTCGATGCAATCGAACAAGGTCGGCTTGTCCTCGAAGAGACAGATGTTACGCAGGTGAAGATCACCATGGCAGCGGCGCACTTTGCCGTGCCGCTGTCGCGCATCGAGGAGCGCCGCCTGCTTTGCCAGGGCACCCTCTTGGGCACGGTGCAACGCATCGACCGCGTCGCGATCGAGCGGCGGGCAACCGGAGCGCAGATTGGCGTTGTCGTCGGCAATCACGGCGGCGATACCGGCACTGCCACCGAAAGCCGGCGTTATTTCTGTAGCGGCATGGAATTCCGCGATGATGTCGCCAAGCTGCACCATCAGCCCTGGGTTCAGCTTCCCCTCAGTGGCCAGATGGTCGAACAGCGCGTCATCGCCGAAGCGTGCCATTTCCAGCACCGGCTCGACGAGCGGGCCATCGCCATCCCATTCGAGACCGCCATCCGGCGCGCGCGTCAGTCGGCGCACGGCGCGATAAAGCACCGGCGCGGTGCGGCGATTGAGCTCGAACTCCGCGCGGCAGAGGCGCTCGCGCTCGGCGAGCGTCGAATAATCGAGAAAAGACAGCTTCAGCGCGCGCTTCATCTTGAAGACGCGATCGCCGACCAGAAAAACGATCGAGATATGCGTATCGATGCGGCGCGGCTTTTCGTCGGGCAAGCCGAAGCTCGCGCCGCGTGACATAAACTCGATCGCCGGCGATTGATCGTCTGCCATGGCTTAGGGCGCGATCAAGCCGCGCCCGTAATAGCTCGGGTCGTAGCCGAAGACGATCGCGGAGCTGGGCCGCTGCAGCTTGTGATGCCGACCGGGATATTCGAGGCGCCACAATAGATCGCGAATGATATTGAGCCGCGCATGCTCCTTGTCGTCGGCGCGCGCGATGGTCCAGGGCGATACCGCGCTATGCGTGCGCTCGAACATCTGATCGCGCGCCTTGCTATAGGCCTTCCAGAGCTTCGGCGCCTTGGCATCGATGGGGCTGAGCTTCCATTGCTTCAACGGATCCTTGCGCCTGTCGGCAAGCCGCTTCTTCTGCTCGTGCCTGGCAATATCGAGATAGTATTTCAGCACGGTGATGCCGCCGCGGACGAGCATCGCCTCGAATTGCGGCACGGTTTCGAGGAACTCTTCGGTCTCGGCCTTCGTACAAAAGTCCATCACGCGCTCGACGCCGGCACGGTTGTACCAACTGCGATTGAACAGCACGATCTCGCCGGCGGCCGGCAGATAGGGAACGTAGCGCTGGAAATACCAGGAATGCTCGTCGCGCTGGCTCGGCGGACCCAGCGCGATCACGCGAGTCTCGCGCGGGCTCAAATGTTCGACGATGCGCTTGATCGTGCCGTCCTTGCCGGCGGCGTCACGGCCTTCGAGGATCACGAGCACGCGTTGGCCGCGCTCGATCACATGCCGCTGCAGCTTCACCAGTTCGATCTGGAGCTGTAGCAACGTGTGCTCATAGGCCTTATGCGTCAAAGGCGGCGGCAACGGCGCCGAGGATGCTTTCGCCATGATGTTCTCCTCGTAGAAAAGGATGGCGGGGGCCGATGCGTTCCCGCCTCGCGGCGCATAGCGGCCACGACGTCGCCTCAGCCGGCGGGCCGCACCACGTTGATCATGCGGTCGCGATGGCCCGCCAGGTAATGCGTCAGGTTCTCTTTGACGAAAGGCAGTACCTGCGAGACGTAATCGGCGTTGAAGGCGCCGATATGCGGCGAAAGGATCACATTCTCCATCGCCCAGAAGGGGTGGTCCGCCGGCAGCGGCTCTTTGACGAACACGTCGATCGCCGCGCCGCCGATGCGCTTCGCCTTGAGCGCTTCGATCAGCGCTGCCTCGTCGACGATGCCGCCGCGCGCAAGATTGATGAGCCAAGCGCTCGGCTTCATAGCGGCGAGCATTTTCGCATCGACGATGTTGCGTGTCTCGTCGGTGAGCGGCGTCAGGATGACGAAATGATCGAATTCGCCGATCACCTTGGCGAGATCGTCGCGATGGACCATACGGTCGAAGCCGGGCACGTCGCGCTTGGCGGAGCTGATGCCGACGACTTTCATGCCAATAGCCTTGCACACCGGCCCGAGCACTTCGGCGATCGCGCCGATGCCGAAAATCCCGGCCGTCTTGCCGTAGAGCAGCCGCGAGCCGTAACGCTCCCAGTGATGCTCCTGCTGTTGGCGCAGCATGCGCGGCATCTCGCGCGCCGCCGCCAGCATCAGCGAAAGCGCCGACTCGGTCATCGGCACGCCATGCATGCCGTGCATATTCGTAACCAGCGCCTCGGGCCGCAGCGCCGGCACGTCGGTGATGTGATCGACGCCGGTGCCGAGCGCCATCACCCATTCGAGCTTCTTGCCGCGTCCCAGGATGCTCTCGGCATCGAGGCCGAGATGCGCGCCAAAGGTGATGAGAATCTCGGCCTCGCCGATATGCGGATCGAGTTCGCCCAACTTATCGGCGCGCGCGACCTCGAGCGCGGGAAACTCGCTGCAAACGAAATCGTAGCAACGCTTCGCTTCCGCCGGCGGCAGCATCGGCAGATAGACCAGGACCTTCGTCATCCGAAGACGGTGGTCAGCATCGTCTTGAATTCGGCGGTGTTGGGGCGATAGGGGCTGCGGCCGAGGAAATGACTCTTGGCGCAATCCTGCGCCATGTCGTCGAAATCGCCGCCCTTGTAGCCGAGCGCGCGCATGGTCGGCGGAATGCCGACGCGCTCGTTCAGCGTCTCAACCACGTCGCCCGCGCTCTGCCTCGGCTTCGCGCCGAGCGCGTCGGCGAGGATCTTGGTCTTGTCCGGCACATGCTTGTCCATGACCCGCAGCACAGTCGGCATGGCAATCGTCACCATGGCGCCGTGATGCAGGCCTTGATCGCCGGTGGCATTGGCAATGGCATGCCCCGGCCCAAGCCCCATATGGATCGCCATGCCGCCTTCGAGCGCGGCGACCATCAGCATCTTGCGTGCTTCGCGGTCGTTGCCATCCTTGACCGCGCGCTCGATGAAATTGACGACATGCCGCACACCATCGAGCGCCAGCGCCTTGGCGGGCGGATTGTCGGCTGTGGTGAGAAAACCCTCGACACAATGCGAAAGCGCATCCATCCCCGTCGCAGCCGTGAGCCGCGGCGGCAGGCTGAGCGTCAGATCCGGATCGCAGATCGCAACGCGCGGCACGATGTAATGGCTGTTGAGGCCCGAGGCGCGGCTATGTCCGTCGGGATGAATGCCGGCGCCGCGCGATGCTTCGCTGCCCGTGCCCGAGGTTGTCGGCAACGCGATCAACGGCCCGACTGTGTGCGTGATGGTGTCGGGCTTGCCCATGTAGTTGGTGATCGGCCCGGGATGGCCTGCCAACACCGCGACCGCCTTCGCGCTGTCGATCACCGAACCGCCGCCGAGCGCGACGACGCCATCGCATTTCTCGCGTCG
>DATMZZ010000384.1:0-3812 GCA_035573175.1 Allostellaceae bacterium | reverse complement strand
GAAACGCGATGACGACGCAAATCCACCTTGTCGTGGACGGGAAGTCTCACACGCTTTCTGTCGATGATCCGAATATGCCGCTGCTCTATGCGCTGCGCGACGAGCTTGGCATGTCCAACCCGCATTTCGGTTGCGGCCTCGCGCAATGCGGCGCCTGTACTGTGCATGTGAACGGCCAGGCTGCGCGCTCTTGCGTCACGCCGCTCTCTGCGGTGAAAGACGCGAAGATCACCACTCTCGCCGGGCTCGGCACGCCAGAGCATCCGCACCCGCTGCAGGCCGCCTATGTTGAAGAGCAAGTGCCGCAATGCGGTTACTGTATCAACGGCTGGATCATGACCGCGGCGGCACTGCTCAAAGAAAATCCACATCCGACTGATGAGCAAATACGCAAAGGCCTCACCGGCCTCAAGTGTCGATGCGGCACCCACATGGCGATCATCCGCGCGGTGAAACGCGCGGCGTCGATGGCGTGAGGGAGGCAGCGATGAAGAATATCGACATGCTCCGCACCGACCTCACCCGCCGCGGCATCCTGAAAGGCGGCGGCGCCCTGGTCATCAGCTTCACCGCACCGGCATCGATCGCCGCTGCGGCAACAGCAGCAACCGCGGCGCCACGCGCGCTCGATCCGGCGCAGCTCGATTCCTATCTCGCGATCCATCGCGACGGCTCGGCCACCGTCTTCTTCGGCAAGATCGATGGCGGCCAGGGCACCGATGTCGGCATCGCCCAGATCGTTGCTGAAGAGCTCGATCTACCGGTCGACAAGGTTGCCGTCGTGATGGGCGACACCGCGACGACCATCAACCAAGGCGGCGCCAGCGGCAGCTTCGGCATCACCTGGGGCGGCAAGCCGATGCGCCACGCTGGCGCTCAGGCACGGCAAGCCTTGCTGGAGCTCGCGTCGAAGCGGCTCAAGACGCCGGTCGAGAAGCTCGTCGTTAGCGATGGCGTGATCTCGGTCATCGATGCGCCTTCGAAAAAGGTGACTTACGGCCAGCTCGTCGGCGGCAAGTTCTTCAACGTGTCGATGAAATGGAACGGCAAGATCGGCAACGATCTCGACGTCGACGGCGGGGCGCCGCTGAAGAAGCCGGCCGATTACAAAATCGTCGGCAAGACTCCGAAGCGCCGCGACGTGAAGCCCAAGGTCTTCGCGCAGCCGGCGACCTATGTCACCGATATGCGCATTCCGGGCATGTTGCATGCGCGCGTGATCCGTCCGCCCGTGGCCGATGCGACGCCGACGGCTGTCGATGAAAGCTCGATCAAGAACATTCCCGGCGCGAAGGTCGTGCAGAAAGACGGCTATATCGCCGTCGTCGCGCCGAAAGAATGGAACGCCGTGCGCGCGGCGCAACAACTCAAAGTCTCCTGGACACAGCCCGCACCTGCCTTCCCCGATCCGGCGCAACTCTACGACTACATCCGCAAAGCGTCCGTACGCCAACGCAAGGTCGAAAAGAACACCGGCTCGGTCGATCAGGCCATGGCGGGCGCCGCCAAGGTTGTCGAGGCCGATTACGAATGGCCGTTCCAATCGCATGCCAGCATGGGCTCCGCCGCCGCGGTCGCCGAAATGAAGGATGGCGTGTTGACGGTCTGGACCGGCTCGCAGAAGCCGCATTACGCGCGCGACGGCGTCGCCGCGCTGCTGAAACTGCCGCCGGAGAAAGTCCGCGCCATTTGGCTGACCGGCCCGGGCTCCTACGGCCGCAACGATGCTGGCGATGCCGCGCTCGAAGCCGCCTTCCTTGCCCATGCCACCGGCAAACCCGTGCGTATCCAGGGCATGCGTCCGGAGGGCATCACTTGGGACACGAAAGGACCGGCCTCGGTTCATCACGCGAAAGCCGGGCTCGATGCTTCGGGCAAGATCATTGCCTATCAATTCGAGAGTAAAGGTTTCTCGCGCCTCGATCTCGACAGCAACGAGTCCAATCCGGCCTACAGCTTGATCGGCCAGCAATGGGGCGTTCCGCTGAAGCCGCTCGATTCCTTCGGCACGCCGGACGAAGCCTACAACGTGCCAAACCGGCTGATGGCTTGGGAGACGATCGCGCCGCCGCTCGATCGTGTCTCGCCGCTGCGTACCTCGCATCTGCGCGACCCGGTCGGACCGCAGATCCACTTCGCCAGCGAGAGCTTCATCGACGAGCTGGCGCTCGCCGCGAAGACCGATCCCGTCGAATTCCGCTTGAAGCATTTGAGCGGACGCGACGCGGCAGCGGTCAAAGCCGCCGCAGAGAAATTCGGCTGGGAGACACGCGTGGCGGGTCCCAAGGGCGACAGCAAGGCCGATGTCGTGACCGGTCGCGGCATCGCCTATGCGAAGCGGCTCGGCACGATCGTCGTGGTCGCGGCCGAGGTCGAAGTCGATCGTCGCACGGGCAAGGTGCGCGCCAAGCGTTACGCCGTCGCGCATGATTGCGGCTGCGTCGTCAATCCCGCCCTGCTGCACAACACGATCGAAGGCAACATCGTACAGGCGACGAGCCGCAGCCTTTGGGAAGAGGTGCGCTTCGACAGGCAGAAGGTGACCAGCGTCGATTGGGTGACCTATCCGATCCTCGACATCACCGAAGCGCCAGAGAAGATCGAGATCGTGCTGCTCGATCATCCGGAGATCCCGCCAACCGGCGCGGGCGAGCCGTCGTCGCGGCCGGTGGCGGGCGCGATCGCCAATGCGATCTTCGACGCGACCGGTGTGCGCATCCGACGCGCGCCGTTCCGGCCGGATGCGTTGAAAGGCTCGTTCGCTTAATTCGGACGCGGCCAAGCACGAGCTTGGCCGCGGAACCGCACCGCCGATGTTTGGGTTTTCTCTTGTGCCCGGCGCGAGCAATCGCGCCTGCAGTAGAGGAGATTGATCCGATGACGAAGCGATTTGCGAGCTTCGCGGCTATCATCGCGCTGACAGCGGCGACGACGGTCGCAGCCCAAGCTGCGAGCCGCAGCGACCCGATGCAGGATCAGCGCGAGAACGCGATCACCGCGCAGCTCAATCAGCGACAGATTCAGGGCAGTGGCATCAACTATGGCAGCTACGGCACCGAGACCTATCAAGGCACCATGCAGAGCCACAGCCCCAACCGGGGCATGATGCAAGAGCAGATGGCCCAGCCGCCTGCCGGCTCGAGCGATCTGAGCATCATCGAATAGCCGCCGATCTCTCGACAAGGCAAGGGCCGCTCTTCGGAGCGGCCCTTTTGTTCTAAGCCTCTGGCCGTGGCATCAGCGCGACGGAAGAAGCCTTTTAGGCGATGCTGTCGAAGCGAACGAAATAACGTCATTGCGAGCGAAGCGAAGCAATCCAGAGCGTCACATGCGATTCCTGGATTGCTTCGTCGCTATCGCTCCTCGCAATGACGGGGTGTCAGTGCTCTCCGCCCAGCTTCACGCGTTGGGTCGCGATCGAATGCGCGCGGCGGCGCTCGCGCTCTTCGGCCGGGAGTTGCTCGTAGACCGACGGATTGTGCAGCGTCGTGTCCTGGCCTTTGACCGGCTTGTCGACCGCTTCCTCGAGGCTGTGTGCCCAGACCCATTCCTCGGGCGGCCGCGCATAGCCGTCGCCGCCGATCTGATCGAGACCCCAGTAGATCTCGAGGCGATGACCGTCGGGATCGCGGAACTCGACCGCGATCTGCGCACCGGCGCGGCGGCGGCCTTCGAAATCGATCTTCACATTGTGTTTTTTCAAATGCTCGCGCGCGATGAATACTTCATCGAGCGTCGCGACTTCGAACGCGACGTGATTGAGCTCGATCGCCGGCGATTCACCCGGCATCGAGCCGACCACGGCGACGCCG
>DATMZZ010000383.1:0-12029 GCA_035573175.1 Allostellaceae bacterium | reverse complement strand
CGCGTTTTTGCGTACCGAAGGTCAGGCCTTGCACCGGCGCATCGGCGATCGCTTCGAGATCGAGCGCGGCGAGCAGCGCTTCGGTGCGGGCGGCGAGCCGTGCTTCCTCGCGCGCGACCAGCGGTAAGCGCAGCGCGTTGGCGACGAAGCCGCCGCGGATCGTGCAATGGCCGCCGACCATGATGTTGCGCCGGACGGTCATACTGCGGAAAAGCGCGAGGTTCTGGAAGGTGCGGCCGATGCCGAGCGCCGCCATGCGATGCCGCGGCTGCTGCAAAAGCTCGTGGCCATCAAAGGTGATGCGGCCGGTTTCCGGCTGATAGAGGCGGCTCAGGCAATTGAACAGCGTCGTCTTGCCGGCGCCGTTCGGACCGATCAGGCCGCAAATCTGCCCGCGCCCCACCTCGAAAGACACATCGTTCAGCGCCACGATGCCGCCGAAGCGGACCGACAGCCCGCTGATCGCCAGCAACGGCGCGCCATTCGAAGTCGCGTCGGGCACTTAGCCTCCCTGCTCTTCTATTCTCTTATATCTCGCTTCCCCGGCGAAAGCCGGGGAAGCGATCATGATTCAACCTATACCCTCATAACCCCAGTGTCTCGGGCACGAACAGCTCTTCCGGCGTCATGCGCCGCGAGATGTAGTTCTGCTCATGCGCGTAACGGATGAAATCTTCCATCACCTTGCGATTGGGCGCGAAGCCGTGGCGGAATGGGTCGTCGCCGTAAGCCGCCTTCTGCTGTTCGAGGATGAACATCGAATCGACATAGGATGTCATCTTCTCGATCCAGCAGCATTCATCCGCCTGCTTCTGCGCCTCGACGAAAGCATTGTAGAGGCTGATCGCGATCCAGGGCTCGCGCTCGGCAAGCTCTTTCTTCATCACGATCGTATGGCTCACCGGAATATAGCTGAGCTTCTTGACGAGGCGCTGCACCTCAGCCTGGCAATCGGGAAAGAGCCGACGGATCCACGGCTCGCGATTCTGGAATTCGCGCGGCACGCGCGGCGAGAAGATCGCATCGACCTCGCCGTCCTTCAGCTTCTGCGGCGAGCTCTTTCCCTTACGCAGCTCGATCTTGATATTCGCCGGCGGCACGTAGTCGTTGAGTTCGGCCTCGCTCGTGACCCAGGTCACCTGCTCCGGCGACAGGCCGTAGTGATCCTTGAAGATGCCGCGCAGCACGAGGTTGATGGTGTAGCGGAAGCCTTCGAGGCCGATGCGCTTGCCGATGAGATCGCTGGGCTTGGTGATCGGCGAATCCGTGCGTGTATAGACGAAAGCGAGGATCGGATCGCGCAGCGGAAAGATCGGAATCGCGATACAGGGCTCGCCGCGGTCGCGCGCCGCGACATACCAGGAAAGCGACATCTCAGCCGCGTCGAACTCCTCATAGACCGGCCGCGTGCAGAAATCGCCAACCCATTTATTCGTCGCGCGCAGTTCCAGCCCTTTCGCCTTGACGCGCCCATCGATCAGCGGCCGCGTGCGGTCGTAATCGGCGAAGGCGATATCGATTGGCCGTAGTGCCGTCCCTCGCGTCTTTTCCGGCGCGAGGGCGACAGGCCCATTATCGGGTGCGGTCATAGCGAACCTCCTGGCAAGAGCCGGCACCGATTGTATGGGCTAAGGCCGCCGCGATCTAGCGTCCCCAGCGCGGCAGGAGCTTCTCGATATTGCCGCTGTCGATCGCGCGCAGCTCCTCGGCGGAGAAGCCGAATTCCTTGAGCTGCTGCGCGGTTTCGACGGCGGTGCGCCACGGGAAATCGGTGCCGAACAGAACTTGGCTGACGGCAACCAGCCGCATCAACGAGGCCATCGCATAAGGATGCGCCGCCTGCGCCGTGTCGTAATAGAAGCGCTTCAGATAGGTGAGAACGCCTTCCGGCACGCGCTCTTTCATTCCCTTCTCGCTCTGGGCGAAGCGCACCAGCCGCTCGGTCAGGAACGGGGCCGTGCCGCCGGCATGCGACCAGATCCACTTGATGTCCGGATAGCGATGCGCCGCGCCGCTGAACAACAGCCGCGTGATGGCCCGCGTCGTGTCGGTGCCGAATTCGATCACCGCATCGCGAATCCCCGGCAGCACGCCGGAGGTGCAATTCGGCGCGTCGGGGTGGGTGTAGACCACAGCCTTGCGGCGGTTGAGCTCTTCGAAGATCGGATCGTAGTACGGATCGCCGAGCCATTTGTCGCCGATATTGGTCATCAGATTGATGCCATCGGCTTTCAGCACATCGTAGCTGTATTCGATCTCGCGCAAACTGCCTTCGATGTCGAGGATCGGCAGCATGGTGAACTGGCCGAAGCGGCCGGGATGACCGCTCACGAGACCGGCGACGTAATCGTTCCATTCGCGGGTGATGCCGAGCGTGTCCTTGGGATTCGGCCAGATATCGACCGGATAAGGCATCGAGATGACGACGCCGCGGACATCGCCCTTCTCCATATCCTCGAGCGTCTTCTCGATCGTCCAGGCATAGGTCGGGCCGCCACCGGCGCCGGCGCGCATTTTCTCGGTCCGAAGGCTCGGCGGCGTGACATGATGATGAACATCGATACGATGCGGCGCGGCCATGCGGCCTCCCCCTTGCTATTCTCCAAATGCGCGCGGAGGATGTCACAGCGCCTTCGCGCCGACAAGCCGCGCAGGCGAGAAACCGGGAGGGTGGAACGATGAGCGCAGCAGGCACCGGCAAGATCGCGATCGTCACCGGCGCGGCGCATGGCATCGGCCGCGCGATGACGCTTGGCCTGCTCGACGCCGGCCATAGCGTGATGGCGAATGATGTCGATGAAGATTCGCTCGCTGCGCTGACCGCCGATGCTGGCGACACCAAGACCCGGCTCAAGACGATTGTCGCCGATGTTGGCCGCGACGAAAGCGCCGGGCGCATCGTCGCCGCGACGCGTGAGGCGTTCGGCGGGCTCGACATCCTCATCAACAATGCGGGTGTCGGCCCGAACACTGTGCGCCCACCCAAATTGGGAGGGGGCGCCAAACCAACCGGCGATTTCCGCTCGGTCGAGCCGCAAGACTTCCGCCGCATCCTCGAAGTGAACACGGTCGCGCCGTTCCTGATGACGCGCGCGGCGGTCGGGCCGATGGTCGAGCAGCGCTGGGGCCGCGTGATCAATGTGACGACGAGCCTCGATTCCATGTGGCGCAAAGGCATGCTGCCTTATGGCGGCTCCAAAGCCGCGAATGAGGCGCATTGCTGCATCATGGCGGAGGAGCTCGCGGGTACGGGCGTTACCGTGAACATTCTCGTACCTGGCGGGCCAGTGAATACGCGGCTCGTCGGCGACAATTTCACGCCAGCGGAAAAACAAAAGCTCATCCAGCCGGAGATCATGGTGACGCCACTCCTGTGGCTGGTGTCGCCCGCGACCGACAAGATCACCGGCAAGCGCTTCATCGCTGCCTTCTGGGACAAGAACCTGCCTGCCGATCAGGCTGCGGAAAAATGCAGCGCGCTCATGGCGTGGCAACAACTCGGCCGACAGGCGATCTTCCCGGGCGCCTAGGCCCGCGAACTTATGCGCAGAGGAATTGGCTTCGTTTCGCACTTTTCATTTTTTGCTTTGTGCTCCAGGCGCTTAGGATTTTCACGCGCCGACGACCGGTAATTTAGGCGACGTTACACTTGACAGTACCACGGCGCGCGAGGTCGAGGTCGAAGGCTCGAAAGTGGACTTCGAGAAGGCGTTTAAGAAGGTCGCGAAAGAGAAGCAAAAAGCGAAGAAGAGCGAATAAGGGCCGCACTAGCTAGCCAGCTCGTAGTAGACAAGCAGAACGAACCATTGCGAACCGTTTGCCCCGTTGCAATTCGCGTGAATGTCGAAATACTCGCCCGGCGTGAACAGCGGAGCGGCATCGACATCGAAACTTTCCGTCTGACACCCGCTGCCTGACTCTGCGAGCAATAGGTCGCCGTTCGGCCCCGAATGGCCAACCTCAGCCTGCGCAACCGCTGGGTTGGAGCTGGCCACGATGTGACAAAGCGTGACCTTACGCACCCAAAATTTCTCAGTGGGAAACACGCCAGAGCCGGGCGTTGCTGGCGGCATCTTAAAGTTTTGACCATCGAGCGGCACTCGATCATCACCCGTAGGGCTGCCAGCAGGACCGCATGGCATCGGGTTTGTATCGATCGAAAAGGACAGTAACGGTTGTGCGGCTATGGCCGAGGCCGCAAAAAGTGTGACGCTCATCGCCGCAGCGCAGGCCACGGCTTTCAAAGTGCTGCGCATCACCCCTACCCTTAACAATAGTGGCGATGCACTTACTATGTTTGTTAGCTAACTACAACATTTATGGCTTGGTACCGCGAAGTGCAATGTCGCCGTGATTTAGAACAAAAAAAGAACATCGTCAAGGCTACAATGGAGAGGCCTGCCACTCGCACCGCGGAATCTCAGCCCGGTAGGAGGGCCGCAAAAAAGGCGATCAGGGCGAGCAGCCCGAGCGCCGTCCGCACCGAGTGGAGCGAATACCAGCGTTGGAGTTGCACGCGGCTCCGCTCGCCCGTGGCTTCAGGTACTGTCGCCTGTAATGCTTTGTTAATCGGCAGGATCACGGCGACCGTCCAAGGAATGCCCGCCAGCATCGCGAGCGAGCCGAGCTCAGCGCCAACGGCGCGTGTCTCGATCCAGCCGATCAGCCCGAGCAGGAAGCCGATCACGCAAAGCGGCGCCTGAATGAGAGCGCCGCGTTTCAGCGCGATCTTCCAGCCGGCAAGCGCCGCGCGATCATCGAGCGCCAGCAGCGCCGGCTGCTCGACCAGATTCACATAGAGTGCCGCGCCCGAATAGAAGGCGGCGGCCACGAGCGCGAGTAGGCCGATCATTTCATCTGCCATTACGGCGTGCTCGAGGCACGCGCGTTCCCATACAAGCGTCATTGCGAGCGGAGCGAAGCAATCCAGGGACCCCACGTGATGCTCTGGATTGCTTCGTCGCTACGCTCCTCGCAATGACGATCGTCCCAATTTTACTTGCCATGCACGCGCTTTGCCGCTTCATCGACGATGCTGAGATCGCTCACCTTCGCCGCATCGATATCGATGTTGAGGAAACCGGCCTCCTTCTGCGCCTTGATGTTGCGGCCGAGTGCCTCGACATTCGGCTTGTCATCGGGATCGTGATAGAGATCCTTATCGGCCTTCCAGATATAGCCGTCGTAGAACGACGCCGGCTTCTTGTTGAAATCGGACACGATCTTCAAGGCCTCGGCACGATTCTTCGGATCGCGATACCAATGCCATTGACGGATCTCGTCCTCGAAGAAATCGACAAAGGCGGCGCGCTTCTTCGCGATGGTGCCCTCACGCGCGGCGCGCATCAGGATTTGCGTCGGCCCGCCCATCGCGTCGCGCAGCGTGAATAGCGAGCGCGTGACCGCGACGAAATCCGGATTGTTGACCATCTCCGAGACCGTGGTCGTCATCGCGACCTTGCCGTCGATCAGGAGTTGCTCCTGATTGGTGAAATTCGCCTCGACCACGTTGTAGTCGCGCTGTGCTTCGAGCCCGTGCTTGCGCAGCATCGAGCGCATGCCGATATCGATGCCGGCACCGATCACATTGACCGAGACGCTCTTGCCCTTGAGATCCTCGATCTTCTTGATCGGCCCATCCTTCTTCACGACGAATGGTCCCGTGTAGCTGCCGGGCTTGACCCCGTCCTGCAGTGAATCGGCGATCATGCGCAGATCGGCCATGTGCGCATTCTGGATCGCAAGGGCAAGCGAGGAAAAACTGAGCTCGGCGATATCGAGATCGCCGGTGGCGAGGGCCGTGATCTGCGGTGTGCTGCCCGCGAAATGGATTGCTTGCAGCGTGTAGCTCTTGCCGTAGTGCCGCGTGACGTCCTTCTTCGCCTCGAAGATCGGCACGAGCGAGATCGGCACGGTGATCCAGCCGATCTTGAGCGGTGTCGGCTCGTCGGCACGCGCGGCAACGGTCAGCGCGAAGACCATGGCGGCAGCGATCAGCATGACGCGGCGCATGACAATCCTCCCTGTTCAGGCTTCGTTGCCGCTAAGCCTATGCCAAGGCCAGAACGAAGGAAAGCGCGCTCCCGTCAGGCGGGCGAGCGCACGCGGCGCCGGAGAGCCGCTTGCCTGAATTCGGGCGTCTTGGCGATTGTCCCGGCGATGTCGCGCGCACAGGCAATGAACAGTTGCGCTTCCGGCGACAGCGTCCGGTTCTTGCGGGTGATGATCGCGACCGGCAGCGGCTCGAACACGGCATCGACCGGCAAGGCCTTCAGCACGGCTTGCCGCGCATTGAACAGGCGCAGCATCGAGGCCGGAATCAAAGAGACGAAATCGCTATGCGTCAGCAGGTGATTGCGGAGATGGAAGGAGAAGGACAACACATTCGCGCGCGGCGGCTCCAATCCGTGGGAGTGGAATGTCGCGGCGACGGGCGAGCTCAGCACCTCGGTCGGGGGGGTCAGTATCCAGCGCGCATCCGCGAGCTCGGCGAGGCTGAGCTTGCGGCGCTTGGCCCAACAGCTTTGCGCGCCGGCGACGACATGCAGCGGCTCATCATAGAGGATCTCGGCCGACAGCTCTTCCTCATTGAAGGGCCGCGCGATGCGGCCGATCATCAGATCGACCTTGCGCTCGCGCAACTCGCTGAATTCGAGCGTCACGGTCTGCGCTTGGGCGATGCGCAGCACCATGCGCGGGTAGTCCCGGGTGAAGCGCTCCACGACCGCGGGAACGAGCCCCGCTGCCATGGATTCCGGACAGCCGATCCGGACCTCGCCGGTCGTCGGATCGGCGAGGAATTCGAGCTCATTGATGCCCTGCCGCAGCTCGTCGAAGACCGCGAGCGCGCGCTTGACCAGAACCCGGCCGAACGCCGTCGGCTCGATGCCGCCGGGGCCGCGATCGAGCAGCCGCGCACCGACCGCGCGCTCGAGATCGGCGATCGCCTTGGAAACCGCCGGCTGCGACACGGCGAGACGGCTCGCCGCCTTGGCCATGCTGCCGCGCTGCGACACCTCCAGGAGGATATGGAGGTCGCGGAGAGTGACGCGCCGTCCAATGCGGCGCTCCCATTGCTGGTCGGGGTCGGTCATAACCCGGTGGTTATAGCACTAGAAGAAGGAAGAACTTCCGGTTTATTCCAGGGGCCGATAGCGTCCGCTCATTCCGCCCCAAAGCCGGGCTCTCGCCGTGGAGGAACGCTCATGCTCACGCTCTATCACTACTGGAGTTCGGTTTGCTCGCAGAAGGTGCGGATGTGCCTTGCGGAAAAGAAGATCCCCTTCGAAAGCAAGCATATCGACCTGTTCACTTTCGAGCATTGGGAACCGTTCTATCGCAAGCTCAATCAGAAGGGCGTCGTCCCGGCGATCGATCACGACGGCAAGATCATCATCGAATCCAACGTCATCCTCGAATATCTCGATGATTGCTTCCCGACGATCCGTCTGCGCCCCGAAGACAATTACGCCAAGGCGCAGATGCGCATCTGGATCTTCAATTCGGAAGAGATCGCGCATAGCAACGTGAACACCTGCTCGCACAATCCGCGCCATGCCGTGCGCCTGGCGCAGAAGCCCTACACGCAAGAGCAGCTCGATCGCGCGGCGGCGAATTGCCCGAACCCGATCATCATGGCGCGCTTCCTCCATCGCCTGAAGCATGGCGTGACCGAGGCCGAGGAGAACGCAGCCTATACCGCGCTCGATTACCTCCTCGGCATGATGGAAGATGCGCTCGCCAATGGCCCGTGGATTGCCGGTAAAGAGTATTCGCTCGCCGATATCGCGATGGCGCCGTTCATCAATCGTATCGAAGTGCTGAAGCGGCCGGAGATGGTCGGCGCCGCGAAGCGCCCGCGCCTCGCCGATTGGTGGACGCGCATCCAAGCGCGGCCGGCCTACAAGGAGGCATTCGCCTTCACCAATCCCGACAAGAGCGATCCGATCAAGCGCTGATCTGTAATAGAGAGGAATATCGATGGGCGAGTTCATCAGCCTCACGGCGGACGACGGCCACACATTCTCCACCTATCGCGCCGACCCGGCCGGCAAGCCCAAAGGTGGGGTCGTCGTGGTTCAGGAGATCTACGGCGTCAACGAGCATATCCGCTCGGTCTGCGATGATTACGCGTCGCGCGGCTATCGCGCGATCGCGCCGTCAGTCTATGACCGGCAAGAGCGCAACGCCGTGTTCGGCTATGACGGTTCGCAGGTTCCGCATATCCGCACGCTGCGCGCCGGCATCGACTGGCAGAAGACCCTGCCGCTCGATATCGCAGCCACGATCGCGGCGCTGCGCCCGCTAAAGGTTGGCGCGGTCGGGTACTGCCTCGGCGGGTCGGTCGCTTTCATGGCGGCCTGCCGGCTCGGGATCGAGGCCGCGTCCTGCTACTACCCAACCGATATGGCCAAGCAATACAACGACAAACCAAAATGCCCGACGATCATCCATTTTGCGGAACGCGATCACGTCATCCCACGCGAGGTCGTCGACAAGCTGAAAGCCGCGCAACCCGAGCTGCCGGTCTACGTCTACCCCGCCGAGCACGGCTTTAATTGCTGGCATCGCGCCGAGACAAGCTATGACGAGGCGAGCTCGAAACTCGCCCTCGAGCGCACCCTCGCCCTCTTCGAGCGCTATGTCGCGCAATGATCGGCTCAGCCGACCAGACGACCCGTTTGGTAGTCGGTGAAGGCTTGGCGGATTTCGTCGACCGAGTTCATGACGAAAGGCCCGTAGGCGACGACGGGCTCGTCGATCGGCGGTCCGGCGTAAAGCAGCGCGCGAAATGTCTCCTCGGCGACGATCGGAATGGTATCGTTAGCCGTGGGCGCAGCGCCGCGGGTCGGCTCGAACCAAGCTACATCGGGTGCCGTGATGCTGCGTCCGTCGGCGCCGATCTTTGCCTTGCCCTCGAGCACATACAAAAAGCCGCGGTAGCCGGCGGGGATCGCCTGGCGGCAGGTCGCGCCCGCGTCCATTGCAATTTCGACCAGCATCATCGGCCATTCGCTGCCATGCGGCTGCGCGACACCGTCGAAATTGCCGGCATAGACGCGACGCTCGACACCGGCCTCGCGCTGCACCGGCACGGCCGCCGCCCGCTGATCGACATAGCGCGCCGGAATCATCTTCGCCGTGGCCGGCAGGTTGAGCCAAAGCTGCAGCGTATGCGCGCGTTCGCGCCCATACGGCATCTCGCTGTGCAATACGCCGCGGCCCGCAGTCATCCATTGCACGTCGCCAGTGCGCAACACACCGTCGGCGCCTGTATGGTCGCGGTGATGCAACGCGCCGTCGAGCACCAGCGTCACGGTTTGCATGCCGCGATGCGGGTGCGTCTCAAAACCGCCCGGCGCCGCGAACCAATCTTCCGACAGGCGCAGGAACGGCGACTGCGCGGCGAAATCGTCGCTATGCAACACTACCCGCTTGCGTTGCACCTGTTCGTTGGCACCAAACTCGATCGGATGCTCGATACGGTCGGCTTTCCGTTCCACGCGAATCTCCATTCACCACAGCACTACAACAATAATATAAGAGGTGCTAAGCGCTCGTCACGAAGTCGGCGCAGATAAAGGATTTGAGAGGCGGTTAAAACATGTATGACGTCGTAATCGTGGGATATGGGCCCACTGGCATGCTGGCAGCGATCCTATTGGGCCGCGCCGGCCATCGCGTCGCCGTGGTCGAGCGTTATACGACGCTCTACAACTTGCCGCGCGTCGGCATCGTCCATGACGACGTGCTGCGCATGTTCCAGGAAGTGGGCTGCCTCGAAACGATCTGGCCCTACACCCACTTCTTGCCGGTCTACGAACTCGCGAAGCACGGCGAGATCTTGCTGTCGAGCGATGTCGCGCCGCTCGCGACCCATGGTTGGCCGGAATACACCTCGATCTACCAACCCTCGTTTGAGAAAGAGCTCGATATCGCGGCACGCGCCGTGCCCAATGTCGAGCTTTTCCAGGGCCAGACGGCGCGCGCGGTGAAGCAGGATGCGAACAGCATCACCGTCACCACCGAGGACCGCGACGGCAAGACACGTACGTTCCAAGGCCGCTACCTCATCGGCGCCGATGGCGGCAACAGCTTCATCCGCAGCGCGCTCGGCATCGAATACGAGAATCTCGGCTTCGACCAGAACTGGCTGGTGGTCGACGCCAAGCTGCTCCGGCCGCGGCCGGATCTGCCGGCGATGCGGCAGCTCTGCGAACCCGAGCAGCCCGGCGTCACCTTGTATATGGGGCCGAACCACCGCCGCTGGTCGTTCATGATCTTCCCCGATGAATCGCCGGAAGATGCGGTGAAGCCCGAAAGCGTATGGCGCCGTCTCGACCGGCCGGAAGGCGGCACAGCGGAAGATTTCGAGCTCATCCGTGTCGCCTCGTACAAATTCCAATCGCTCTATGCCAAGCAATGGCGCGTGGGCCGTGCCTTTCTCGCCGGCGATTCCGCGCATCAGATGCCGCCTTTCCTGGCACAAGGCCTGTGTTCCGGCTTCCGCGACGCGCATAACCTCGCCTGGAAGCTCAGCCTGGCGTTGCAAGGCAAAGCCGACGATCGCTTCCTCGACACCTATGAGTCCGAGCGCGGTCCCAGCGCGCGCGCGACCATCGTCGAGAGCATGCGCGTCGGGTTGCATGTGAACGAGCGCGATCCGGAGAAGGTCAAGCTCCGCGACGATCAGCTCCGCGCGATGCAGGCGGCGAAAGCGAACCAGGCGCTCGAGGCGAAGCTCATCGCCTTCCGCGTGCCCGGTTTCGAGAAGGGCTTCGTGGCCAGCGGCAAGCCGGGCGCCGGCGACGCGTTCCCGCAAGCCAAAATACGCGGCGAGCGCGAAGGCCAGTTCGACGATGTGGCCGGCCGCGGCTTCATCATTCTGGCGCGCGGCGGCGATCCGCTCGCGGCGCTGAGCGATGGCGATCGCGATTTCTGGAATTCTCTGGGCGGCAAAGTCGTCCGGCTCGGCGATGGCGGCTTCGCCGATATCGATGGCCGCTACGGTCAGCTCATGGATGAATATAAAAGCGACATCATCGTGAAACGGCCGGATTTCAACATCTTCGCCGCTTGCCGTAATGCGCAAGAACTTCCGGCACTGCTTGGCGAGTTGCGTCGCCAGCTTCACGCCTAACGGGACATGACAAGGAGGAACGCATTATGCTGACGCTTGCTTATTGCCCCAACGCCTGCTCGATGGCGCCGCATTTCGTGCTCGAGGATAGCGGCCAGAAATACGTCGCCCGCAAAGTCGACTGCGGCGGCGGCGAGCAATACACCGAGGAATACAAGAAGAACGTCAATCCGCATTCGCGCGTGCCGGTGCTCCAGCTCGACAATGGCGCTTGGATTTCCGAGAACATCGCCATCCTGCCCTATCTCGGCAAGCGCTTCGGCTTTTGGACCGACGATCCGGTGACCGAAGCGAAGATGCTGTCCTTCATCGGCTGGGTCGCCTCGACCGTTCATCCCGCGCAAGCGCATTATCGCCGTGCTTATCGCTATGCGAGCGACAAAGCGGTGCACCCGAACATGCAGAAAGTCGGCCTCGAATCCTTTCACAATTACCTGAAAGACGTCGACAAGCTTTACGCGGGCAAGACTTATATGTTCGGCGACAAGATCTCGGTCTGCGATCACTATGCGTTCGTGCTCTATACCTGGGGGCTGCAGCGCGGCTTCGCGATGAAGGAGGAGATGCCGCATTTCACCGCCTTCAATGTCGAGATGCGCAAGCGTCCGGCGATCCAGCGCGTCTTCGAGGATGAGAATATCGATGTGCGCTGAGCCGCGCGGGATAGCCCGGCCGCCCGATAGCGTTAAAGGGCGCGCGCCCCTATAGTCGCCCGCAATCATCCGGGAGGAATTGATGGCTCAGCCATTCCGCATCGACGTGCATCATCATCCGACGCCGACCGCCGCCATCACCAACGGCCGCCGGGCCGTGCCGCCGAACATGAAGGACTGGACCGCGGCCATGTCGCTCGAAGACATGGACAAGAACGACGTCCAGACCTCGATCC